>JBAXRM010000184.1:0-8942 GCA_037131225.1 Nostocales cyanobacterium ELA583
TATATCTCAGGTCTAAAGACACTGAGCTTTACGCTTACCGGATGATCTTGTAAGAAAATTAGATAACCTAAGCGATAGTCAAAGCGGAAAATATTTGTCGCACAGAAAATGCTAGATGTACTATCGGTATTAGAAAAACTAGATGTGCCATTCGGGAAGTGGACACCCCATAGCACTCCTGAAGGTTTAACGAAGATACAGCACTTCCCGGTGTTATGAGGTACAAAAACCCCACCCCCAACCCCCTCCCCGCAAGCGATGAGGGGGCTAAGATGTACCTCATAAGAGCGGAAACCGCTGTATTGCGATCGCCTATCTAACTCAACACTATCCCAAATTTGCTTTAGAAATGAGCCAGTTTATTGATGAACGTAAAAAACTGGTTCGCATTGCTGCCGAATCAAGTATTTAAAAATATCCCCGATTTATTTAAAGCATCGGGGATTTGGGGATGCTGTAAAAGAAATTTACAAACTAAACCAAGCTAAGAAATTATCCCACCAAGAAGTAGAAAATTTTCTGCCAGGTATTTGCATTTTTTGGCGAATATTTTGAATATTCCAGTTAGTAAGTCTAGCGAGAGTTTCAGCTTCTTTTTCAAATCTCTGCTTTAAAGAACGTTGATATTGTCGTCCTGCACTACATTGGACACTACCTGTAAATGGGTGTTGTAAAATATAACGTCCTTGAAAAGATTCCCGTTGAGAAGTTGCTTGAAACATCAAATCTTCGGGAAATTTATTTCTGGTGTAACGAACGTGTAACCGAGTAATGAAAACACTACTGCTAGGAAAACGAGAACGAAAACTGGGAGATATTTGTCTATCACTACTATTATTGTCTAACCAAAATACACCCGCTTGTTTTAATTCTTCATTATTTAGTGGTTCAGCAGAACAAGGATCACAACTACTCATATCCCAAGCATATTCTAAAAAGCCAACTTTTTTATCTTCTTTGGTGTAGGAAGTTTGGAACATGGATTTATAAAAATCACTAAATTCACTTTTCACATAAACAGGAATATTCACATCTGAAGGAACTTTAACAGTGCGGTAATTAGTAATTTCTGCCTGTCCTTGAGGTGAGAGAATATAAACAATTAAATCCTGTTCTTTGGTAGCATTAATCATTCCTAAACGAATCGGTAACATGAATTTAAGTGATTCGTAGGAAATTTGTAAAGGCCGCAGTAATTGATAACCTGATTCGGCAAATTTATCTAAGTTGACTTTCGCAACAAAGAATTTCATGGAAGAACGAATATAGGGTTTTAGTAATTCCTTTGCACCTTTAGGAATTTTATAACCATTGCGATTTAGCCAAATTTCTAGTCCACCAGATTCTTTAGCACTGAGGATGACAATATCATATTCACCCACATTAAATTTTGCTTCAACAGTCACACCTAAATCCCTATCTTTCGTCATTCTATTTTCTGCACTTCTCATTCCTCCTGCTGCTGAGGGTACGGCTTTTTCCTCCATTCTATCCATGACAGCGCAGGGGTCAGAATCGAAATATTCAACTAATCTTGGTGCGCTAAAAGCATCTAATCTTTCAATAATTTTCGGTTCGGCTACATGAACTTGTTCTTTTTTCAAGACACTGGGAACGGGAATCACAACAGCAAAATCTTTAACATCGCCTTGAAAATCGTTAGCCATTGTTAAAACAGTCCGATTTCCATCTCTAGCAAGTATGACTTGTGAGGCTTGATTATAGAGTTTTGTATCTGCTTTAGCCACATAAAATCCACAAAAAGCCCAAGCTGTAGGCGCGAAACACAGCAAGGCTAAAAGTGCAGATATTAAGGGCATGAATAGGCGAAAAAGTTGCATTTTGATACCTTAATTGATGATAGTTAATTGATTATTTTCTGTTGGTGATTCTGTTTTATTCTCCCAAGAAAATCTCGGCGTAATCCAGAATTTATCTAATAAAATAGTTAATGGTGCAAGGGCAAATAAAGCCCAAAAAACAGCAGTGGGGATAAAGAAAAAATTCCGCAAAATAAAGGTTAATAAGGCAATAGATATTGCCCAAATTATTCTACTCATGGGAGAATTGGGAATTGAACGAGGATCTGTCACCATAAATAGAGAAAATAATAGTAAAGATCCACTCATTAAATGATGGAAATAAACATCCCAAGTCCAACCTAACCACATATTTCTAATGGCTGCTAAAAGGGAATAAGCACCTAGAAAAGCGGCGGTAGTATCCCAACGGCCAACCCGTTGTAAAATTATCCCTCCAGTCCCCACAAATAACAACGCATACCACCATTCTTCCCCCCATTGTCCTGGGGAAACCCAAGCATCATTAGTGAGGGTAAGAACTGCAATAATGCCAAAATTAGCAGGATTAAAAAAATGCTTTTCACCAAATTGAAAGACAAATTTACTCGCTATGGCTGCAAATCCAGCTAAGGCCATGGTTGGCCAATGATCAACCCGTAGTAGTAAACTGAGTCCTAGAGAGGTAATTAAGGGACTACGAATATTAATTGGTTGTAAGCTGTCTTGGGATTTTGTGATCAATGAGAAGATGATTTGAGTTATGATGCAGGAGGCGATCGCCACAGCAATAAATTCTGGATGTAATGTCCAGTCTCGCGTCCAAATTCCCAAAATCAGAAATAAACTCAGAAAGAGAATTTGATAATCTCGAATATCTTTGCACAATGTCATCTTTAGTTGGGGGATTAACCGCAGATTTTTTCTTAATTTAAACCAGTGCGATCCTAAATTAGGTTGTTGTTACAGTTTTTGTTACAAACTTATTTTTAACAATGGAATTTGCTCCCCTATTTCCCCTTGTTTACCGGATTCTCCAGCCCACTTTTCCCCATTGTTTATGGTGTGGAAACTCCAACAGTAAAACTATCGCTCTCACGTTTGATGATGGACCTCATCCCCAATATACACCTCAAGTATTATCCGTTTTAAACCGTTACAATATTACCGCTAGTTTTTTCTGGTTAGGAAATTGTGTAAATCGCTTTCCAGACATTGCGAAAACAGTCAGCGAACAAGGACACTGGATCGGATTACATGGTTATGAACATGATTCTTTTCCCTTCCTTTCCCCAACGCAACTAAAACAGAGTTTAGAAAAAACCCAAATTGCTGTTTATAATGCTTGTAATTTACCACCTGAACAAGTGCGAGATGTGCGTCCTCCTAATGGGTTTTTTACACCTCAAACATTACAATTATTTCAACAGTGGAATTATCGTCCAGTTATGTGGAGTGTAGTTCCTGAAGATTGGGTTCTTCCTGGTGTAAATGTTGTGGTAAATCGAGTCATGAAGCAAGTTAAAAACGGTTCATTAATTGTGTTGCATGATGGCTATTTTGGGGGTAAAGATGTGGCGGAAACTATTAATATTTTGATTCCTAAATTGTTAGAACAAGGTTATGAGTTTGTAACTGTTGATAGTTTATGGTAATGGATAATTTTATTTCACGCAGAGGCGCAGAGTCACAGAGAGGAGGAGGTTGAAATTATGGTTTTAGTAATAGATAGAATAATTGTCCATTACTAACTGTTACTCCAGCCCTTTCTCCTGCGGCTTCACCTGTTCCTAAAAAGTAATCTACTCTTCCAGCACCTTTAATTGCGCCACCTGTATCTTGATCTAAAACGTAACGACTCACAAGCCGATGTTCGATTTTATTACTTTTATTAATATAAGGAAAAGGAGCGCGAATTAATGCTAAAGCCCCCGGAGGCATAATAGATTTATCTGTTGCAATAGAACGCTCTGGAGTTAGTGGTACACTAATAGAACCTTGGGCTGGTTTTCCGTAGGTTTCTTGAAAAAATACGAAACTTCGATCACGAGGGATATAAATATTTAAATCTTGGGGATGTTTGCGGAAATAATCGAGAATGATTGGCATATTTAACCCTTCTAATGGGAATTTACCATCATCAACTAATGATCGTCCTAAACTTCGATAATTATAAGCTGTATTCCCTGCATAACCGATAGTTGTTTGCGTTTCATCTGTTAATGTAAGTTTGGCTGAACCTTGAATTTGAATCATATAAGGTTCAAGACGATCTCTAAACCAAAATAACTCTAATCCTTTTAATTTGCTTTTGTTACTTTGTAAACCATCTGCACCTTCTAATTCTAATCTGGTAGGATGAGGTTTAGCCCAAGATGCTAAATCAGCAGGATAACGATAAGCAGGATAACGAAATTCTTTTGTTGGTTGACGACTGGCTAAATATAAAGGTTCATAATAAGCAGTAAATAAAACCGTTCCTTTCTTATCTCTACCCACAGATTGATAAAAAACAAATTCTTTTTCTATGGCTGCTTGAAGTGCTTGAGGTGATTTGGTGGAAATCAATAATTGCCGAAATCTTTGCAAACTATTATCAACTCTTTCTCTGGTAATTTCCGATTTTTGATAAGCCGTAACTGCTTGTTGTGTTTGCAAGTATTGGAGACTATAATCTATAGATTTTAACAGGGCTTTCTTATCAGCAATTTCGTCATTTTTATCATCATAAATTGCCTGATCTAAACAAGAAATATCTTCTTGACAACAAGTAACTGGTACTCTAGGAATCAGTATCGGTAATTTCTTTGGAGTTGGATTGACTAATGCTGGTAAATTCCATTTTCCTAACCGACATTCTGGGGAACTAAGTTCTTGATTGGGGATTGGTTGTATGCCTACAATCAAACTGGCCATAAATACAGGTAGGCTAATAGTAAAGTTAGCAAAATGTTGGCTATTCATTCATGTTATGGTAGGTGGCAACGGCAGAAGGTGAAATCCGATTTAAATAGCGGAAAATCCAATATTTAAAAATAGTATCTAAAATGACGGGAAATGTGGCAATAAATAAGAAAATAAAATCACGATTTGCGGGTAATCCCCAATGACGTGATATTCCTTCTAAGAGAACTTCCCAACCATGAGGAGAGTGAAAGCCAACAAAAACATCGGTAAATAAAATGATAATAAATGCTTTAGCACTATCACTTAAACCATAAACTACATGATCAAAGAACTCTTTTAATACAGCAATAGAAGATTTACTAACGAGTAATAAAACAGTAAAGGTAATTACCGCGAAAATATCAGCAAATACATTTTTAATAGCGTTATCACTTTCTCTGCGAAATTCTTCTTTTACTTTCTCAGCCTTTTCCTTCATTTTGGTTTCTAATTCTTCAGACCCAAGCGGGGGGGAATTACTAATTAAGGCTTCAAATTTAATTTTTTCTTCAAATCTTTGTAATGCTAATAATCCTTCTTCTTCCATTTCTCCATTTAAGAAAACTTCTACTGTTTTGTCATTTCGGAAATGTTCTACCAATGGTCCAACAATTAAAACCTTTGATACTTGATGTGTAAGTAGAGGAACAATAATCAGTAGGAGGATAAATCGAATTGAGATAATACTTCTTTGTTGTGCCTGACGAAAATTTTTAACTACATTTTGTTCAGAATCTGGATCTAATTCTACTTGCAGCCGTGTGATGGTATTGAAAATTGAGCGGGGTAAAATACCTGTAGTATTGGCTTTTCCCTTTGGTATATTTTGGTTAACTTTCCGCGATGTTTGTGGTGTAAATTGTTGAGAGTTAACTAAATCTGTGGGTGGTTCAACAGTTAAAGAATTGGGATTTTTATAATTTATATTTATATCATTATTATATTTAGAGGTAACTTGATCAATAAATTCTAGTTTCTCTAAAATAGATGCTGGGTTAGAATATTCTATGCCGACTTTTATGGCAGCTTTTTGTTTAGATTCATTAGCAAACCACCGACTGGCTTTAAATTCCGTCAGCCGCATTTGTACAGTTCTTAATAACTTTTGCAAATCTCCTTGAAAATAATCCATGACACTGGTGCTGTGCATGGTAAATTCGGAGTCTATTTTGTTACCATTGAAGTGTTGATCTTCAATTTCCTTAATTTTTGTAGCGGCTTGATAGGCTGTATCTAAAGAACGTTCTGGTGTCAGTAGATACCATTTGTAAGCAGCCAGTAAAAAAGGGTATATTTTTTGGCTAAACACGGTATTTTTCATCGAAACAATTATTTGGCATTATCCACTAAATTCTTAAACTTAACTTAACGCAAAAACCATGCTTTCTGATTCTCTTTGGATTTTTGGTACTAGTCGTAGTGGTAAAACTACTCGTTTGGTAACCCAGTTTAGTGCTTGGTTGCAAATTGATAATCAAGGATCTGATTTATTTTATAATGAAAATATTCACAATTCCTCACCTCAACCCATAGATAAAAATTCAAATTTACACCAAAAAGAACTCAGTATTTTATTATTAGCTGCTAATGATGATACCCGACGAGAATTAGCTGATAGAGTTACTACTTTAACATTAGGAAAATATCCTATTCGCGTCAAAACAGCTTTAGGTTTTTTCCAAGATGAGGTAATTTTATTTTGGCCGTTATTGATTGATTCATTGTCTATTAAAGCACAATTTTCAGTCAGATTGCGTCCTGAAACGGAACAAGAATTGGCAACAAAACTCTGGAGTTCTCAGTTAGATGCGGAAGTTTTGCGGCGTGTAGGTATAAATGAGTATCGGTTGGTGCGGCGTATCTTGGATTTATGGCAATTAGCAGCTTATGGCGGTGTACCCTGTGAAGACATTCCCCAAATTTTGCATAGTGGTTTAGAAAATGATTCTATCAATTTAGAACCGGAATTTTTGGGTGATTTGCTACTCAATTGGCGAAATTGGTGTTTAGAACGAGGGTTATTAACTTATGCACTCATTACCGAACTCTATAACCAAAAACTATTAACTAATGGTAGCTATCAACAACATCTTTTGCAACGCTATCAGGGCATCATAGCAGATGATGTGGATGATTATCCGGCGATCGCTGCTAACTTATTTGAATTTTTATTAGATGCTGGTACTATGGGGGCATTTAGCTACAATCCTCATGGGGCTATCCGTTGGGGTTTGGGGGCAGATCCTCAGTATTTATCCAGGTTGGCTGGGCGTTGTCAAGTAAAAAATTTAACTACTCCACCTGCAAATAGTTTGGGATCTGCTCTAACTGCACAAATGGTAGAATTGGTAACACAGCCAATGACGATGTTGAGTTTACCAAGTTGTGTACAACCCATTCAAACCAACTCCCGCGCCCAGTTATTACGCCAAACAGCCGAAATGATTATTGCTGGGGTGAAGTCTGGGGAAGTAGCGGCGGATGAAGTAGCAATTATTGCACCGGGTTTAGATGCGATCGCTCGTTATACCCTAGTAGAAATATTAACTAAACAAAATATCGAAGTTACATCTCTCAACGAACAACGCCCTTTAATTAGTTCCTCGGTAGTCAGAGCATTACTCACCTTAATGGCTCTAGTGTATCCCGGTTTGGGACGGTTAGTAGATAGAGATGCAGTGGCGGAAATGTTGGTTGTTTTGAGTCAATATCAAACTCAAGATGGGCAAGAAAAAGAATTCCATCACTCTAAAATAGATCCGGTGCGGGCAGGATTAATAGCAGATTCTTGTTTCGTTCCCCACCCCGACACACCTAATTTATTACCAGTGAGAACCTTTGAACGTTGGGATAGAATTGGCTACATTGCCACTGAGGCTTATGAAGAAATATTACAATGGATTGCCCAACAGCGGGAGCAACATCAACAGCGTCCTCTCCTTACCCCTATTTTCCTTCTCTACAAAGCCATTCAAGACTTTGTATGTAACGATAAAAACCCCTCTTATCAAGAATTAGCAGTATTACGGGAATTACTAGAAACCGCCCAACATTATTGGGAAATAGATACACGCTTAAAACAAACTAATAAAATATTACTTTCAATACATACGCCAGAAACCCTTAGCATTACCATTGCAGAATTTATTCAATTGCTGCGACGGGGGACAATTACCGCCAACCCCTATCCGGTGCGTCCCATTGGTAGAACCAGAAATGCCATAACTTTAGCAACTATATTTCAATACCGTGCGAGTAGAAAAAATCACCAATGGCATTTTTGGTTAGATATTGGTTCACCGCTATGGTCTAAAGGTGGTGCTGCCACTTTATATGGCGCTACCTTATTTTTACGGGATAGATTAGGACAACCTTGGACAGCAGAAGATGAACAATTAGTCGAAGAACAAAGATTGCAAAGAATTGTCACCGATTTGCTGGCGCGTGTGTCTCAAAAACTGTATTTATGTCACAGTGATTTGGCTGTAAATGGACAGGAACAAATAGGCCCTTTATTACCTTTAGTTCATTCCTGCGAAATAATTAAAAATTAAAAAATTAAAACCCCTAGATTAAGTTCTAGAGGCTTTTTATTCAAAATCTATTTTTCATTGCTTTTTTAGCAAGCCCCATTACCCATAGAGGAGTTCATCCCATTAGAAGAATTGAGAGACATAGGAGTTATATCAGTTCCTGATTGATTCAAACTGAATGAACCAGAAGGATCTGCCTTAAATACGGCTGGACTAATTCCCGGCTTTGTTGTTGAAGAGTTATATAAAAGATACTCTCCCGGATAAGTACCTGACTCCCCCGGTTGTAAAGTTTGTTTTTGGATGGGTAATGTATCCCCAAAATTGTAAAAAATTCTGGGTGCTTCTGTATTATTTTTCAGTGTAAATCCTCCGGTAATATTAGCAGCTTGTTCAGAACTTAATTCAGACAAGCAATTTTCATCAAAGCCAAATAAAGAAGTATCTTTTTCTGTCTTGGAAGGTTGCAAATTTGTTTGCGACATAGTTTTATATCTCCGCAATAAAATAATTGGAATTATCCTGCTATAAAAAGCTTATGTTTTAATTAAGTTACTTTAATTAACCCTAAGTTAGATATATTAATTAACCCTAAGTTAGATGACTTAAATCAAGATTGTGAGAGATATTAGGTTTAGTGAAGTGGAACAGTTTCTTTTCAAAA
>JBAXRM010000185.1:0-8886 GCA_037131225.1 Nostocales cyanobacterium ELA583
CTGTTAGATTCCCAGCGTATGGCTGCCTTGGTTGAAGAGGCTAGTAAGGATTATGATTTCGTGATTATTGACACACCTCCCTTAACGGCTGTTACTGATCCCCTGATTGTTGGCAAGTATGTGGATGGGTTATTGCTGGTTGTCCGTCCCGGTGCAGTGGAGTATTCAGCGGTAACTGCGGCGAAGTCATTACTTGAGCAGGCGAGAGTGCCTATTTTGGGCATGGTTGTGAATGGTATTGGTAAGGAAAGTGGTTATGGTGGATATTACTATGCCAGTGGTTATTACGGAGGTAAAGAAGACAAGAAGAAGTCTTCGGAGGCTAATGTGCGGTCAGGGTTTTTTGGTCGGGTGTAATTTGTCTTTACACTCTGACGAGATTAATTAAATTGTCTGTGTTTTAGGAGTTGAGCTTTGATGGTCTTTTGATCTCGGTTCCTCCCTCGCAACCTGCTCGTAACTGAGAAGGCCGGAGCAGGGGAAAGCTATGTCTAATTAAGGTATAACTCTCGAAACAATGTCTGCGATCGCCAACCAATAAGTACCTGGACAAATCATAAAGATATGACCATCAGTGCCGTAAAAGATATTACATTGGAAAAGTTCTTAATGATGCCGGAAACCAAGCCTGCGTCAGAGTTCTTGGATGGGGATATTATTCAAAAACCTATCCCTAAAGGAAGACACAGCCGACTGCAAGGGAAACTTGGCAGCCAAATTAATTTGGTGAGTGAATCTGAAAAAATTGCCTATGCTTTTCCTGAACTCAGGTGTAGCTTTGGTAATCGCTCAATTGTTCCTGATATAGCAGTTTTCACATGGGAACATATTCCCTTCCTGGCAAATGGAGAAGTTCCAGACCGATTTGAACAGTCTCCAGATTGGGTAATTGAGATTCTTTCTCCTGAACAGAAATCAAATAAAGTGATTGGCAATATCTTGCATTGTATGGAGCATGGGTGTAAATTAGGATGGTTTCTTGATCCTGATGATTTAAGTATTCTAGTATTTTTATGCGATCGCCAACCAATACTGATGGAGAAAACCGATATTCTGCCTGCATTGTTAGGAGTAGATTTAAAATTAACTGTTGATGATGTATTTGGCTGGTTGAAAATGGCTTAACTAAACAATACATTGGACAAGATAAGAGTCTTACTAACCCAGTCACACTGTTGGATTACCAGGGCATGGCTGACTTGGTTGAAGAGGCTAGTCAGGATTATGAATGGTCGGAGTAGGGGACAGCTACGGCTAATTATGGGATAAAACAAAAGATTAGATTGGTTTTTAATCCACATTAATTGCGGCTCAGAAAATAAATAATCAACTGGAACTTTTCTATCAAATGGTAATGCTTTAGGTGAACAAAAATTTTTTAAAAAATGGATTATATAATGCCGCTGGTGGAATTATCCGAATTGGATTGGCTATCCTGACAATTCCCTTACTAATTCGCCTGATTGGTATCGAGGAATATGGTTTATGGACACTTTCTTCCACTGTAATTACAATTGTTGCCTTAGCTGAGGCTGGTCTTGCTACAGCCACTACTGTGTTTGTTTCTCAGGATTTAGGGAAGGAAGATGTTAATGGGTTATCGCAAACTTTAACCATTACCGTCGGGGGTATGCTTATACTGGCTACCCTTGCGGCGATCGCTCTTTTCTTTGGTGCTGATGGTATTATTGATCTGTTTCCTAAAGTAGGAAAAACACAACATTCAGTAGTTGTACAAGCGTTACAGATTGGTGGACTCGTTATCTGGGCAAAGTTATTTCAACAAGTTTTAATAGGTATAGAGCAAGCTTACCAGCGTTATAGTTTACTAAATATCTTGAATACGATGCAGCATTTTTTGCTGAGTTTTGGGCTGTTTGGGGTAGCCTGGTTTGGTGGTCGGACGGTAGCACTCATGCAGTGGCAAGCTTTGACTACAATAGTAACATTATTAAGTCATATTTGGGTGGTACTATCTCTAATTCGTGGTGTAAGCCTAAAGCCTATTTGGAAAACAGAAAAAGTTATGGCAATTGCTAACTACAGCTTAACTATCTGGTTAATGTCATTAGGGACTGCTGTATTTAGTAGAGGGGATCGGCTGATTGTTGGTTATTTTTTGGGTTCTGAAACCTTGGGAATGTATGCTGGAATTACTGATGCAACATCGGCAATTAATTCATTTTCAGCATTACCTGTTCAGCCTCTTGTCCCAGTTCTGAGTAATTACTCAGCAAACGATAGTATGGGTAATTCAGAGTTTACCCAAAAGATAAAACAGGCTCTGGAAGTGAATGCTATCTTTGCCCTTGTTTCTGCTGGTTGGCTGTTTATGTTTGCCCCATTAGTCATGCATTTAATGTTTGCAGGTGCAGCTACTGAAAGCACTATAATAGCTTTTAGGATTGCGACATTAATTTATGGACTTTTTTCACTGAATGCTGTGGGATTCTTCATCCTCCTGAGTATTGCCCCCAAGCTAGTGATGAGCATTCAGTTGATAAGTGGGTGCTTTTCATTAACACTGATTGCTATTGGGGCAAGCAAATTCGGTTTTTTAGGTGCTGTGGCAGGTAATATTGGATTTCTTTTAACTTGGCTGATGATTTTCTCAGGACTTAAACTGTTAAAGTTACCTAAATGGTTTTGGCTAAAATCTTTAATATTTCCTTTAATTTGGTTTCTGATATGTATACTAATTGGATTATTAGTTTCCCAACTTGAGTTTATGGTTATTATTTCTACAATCCATGTAATGATCTTAATTGGTTGGTTTATCAATATTTATAAGCAAACAATTATTGTTATGCTAAGTAAAACAAGTTTTTAGTAACTCACCAATAAAATAGAGATAATTGACCTATTAGTCTATCTTCAAAACAAACATGAACAAAAATATGAGCCAATCATTGATACCCAAAATACGTTATAATCTTAAGATAGTTTATCATGTTATTTCCGAATTAGGATTTACTCCTCTTAATACGATTTCATTTTTCAGAGGTGTTCCTATTTATATTTCTCAGTTTCTAAAATTTTATTTGGAAAGTCAGAAATCCAATCGAGCTATTGCTATAGGAAATCTATTTCCATGTATGATAGACAGATATGAAGGGGCTGGTCATATCACTAAACATTATTTTCACCAAGACCTATGGGCAGCACGCAAAGTCTATCAAAATAATCCAGAGCATCACATAGATGTTGGCTCAAGAATTGATGGTTTTGTATCCCATGTGCTGACTTTCCGTGATATTGAAATTCTCGATGTTAGACCTATGGCTTCAAATGTTTCTGGTATGACTTTTCGTCAAGCTGATTTGATGCAATCGGAAAGCGTACCAGTCAACATTTGTGATTCTCTTTCTTGTTTACATGCATTAGAGCATTTTGGACTGGGGCGATATGGAGATCCAATTGATCCCGAAGGGCATATTAAAGGTTTGACTTCTTTAACAAAGTTATTAAAACCAGGTGGAACTTTATTGCTATCAGTTCCTATTGGTTTTGAGAGAGTTGAATTTAATGGACATCGTGTGTTCTCTGTTGAAACTATTCTCTCCCTTACTAAGGCAGATTATGAGTTAATTTCATTTTCTTATATTGATGATAAGAATGATTTTCACGAAAATGCTAACACCGCAAAAGTTCGAGATATAATTTATGGCTGTGGGTTATTTTATCTTAGAAAGATATACTAAAAACGGGTTGCAGCTTTACCTCTGAAATCACTAAGAGTATTGATATACAAAGATTTTTGCCTGGGCAAAAGTCTAATAGTTACCCGTTTCCAGTATATAAACTGAGTATTAACAATTAACCGGGAAAAATCAAATCTAGATTAGTTTTAGTATTGAGTGCATGGGTTTTCATGTTGTGCATTTTTCTGCTCCCTAAACATTTAAACTTTCACTCACTTTTATCTACAGTCAATTATTAGATACCTAAAATAAAAAATGGCAGACCTTCTTGGAATTTTTCCTACGTTATACTTTATAATTATTTTGTTTATATGCTTTTTAATTAATATTATCAAATTTAATAAAATACAAATTTTGTGGTTATTATTTTTCTTATATTTTGGGTGGTCTTTGTTTCTTGGTTTCAGAAATATATATGATGATCCAAATTTAGACCCAAATGTTTTTTATCAGCAAGCAAAGAATCTATCTCTAGGAGAGCTATGGAGTATTAACTTTCCAAAAATTGATATTTTACTACAACTGATAATGAAGTTTTATTTTATAATCACTGGCAATGAAACACTATTACTAATTCTAACTGAATCTACAATAATAAGCCTAATTTTTATTGCTGTTTCATTCTTGACTAGCTTTAGCCCTAATTCACTCTTGATCACTATATCATTCATGGTATTCACAAATACAGGAATACTAATGACAGCAAACTTTTTGAGGCAAGGACTAGCTATAGCAATTTTCTTGAATATTATTTCCATTTCACAATTTCTCTTTGGCAATGCTAAGAGTATAAAATCAAATCTCTATAATAGATTCCATGTGATTTATTTTGTTATATTTCAGTTTTTTGCTCATATGTCAAGCTTATATTTATTGATGTGCTTATTTTTTGTTAATATTTTCCAAATAAGAAAGTTATCGAAGACCTCATCTTGGCTTTTATTATTATTGTTTTTATCTATAATTTTTATCTTTGGTCAACCTTTTTTTAATACTTCTCAAGAAGTATACTCAGGATATGACATAGTTAATGATGAAGGAGTAGAAAAATTAACTTATAAAATGATAATTGATGCTTTTTTAATTATTGTGATTCTTCTTTTGAAGAAAACCTTTTTTCAGTATCACAATATTATATTTAATTTACTAATAAAAATTTGTTTTATCCTATTTTGTTCTTGTTTGCTATATTCTTACTCTCCAATTATTGCATTGCGTTTGGAATATTATTTAAATTTTTTAATCATAATAGCGTTAGCTTCATTATTTTCAAATAAAGACATAGGTAGAAAAATAGTTAACATAACTATGTTTTTAGCAATTTCTTTAATGTATTTTTATTCATTTTTCGTTTATAATCATCCTTCAATAACCCGAGTATTAGTTTTTTAGGTTGATGAGTATTACAATTCAAACTATTGATTTTCAATCAATTAATATTCATGATTACATTCTTTAAATTTTAGAACATTATCTAACCGGCATATGCAAAAGCTATCAATTCTTATTTGTTCATCAGATAAATACAAATCCTTGTGGACTCTAAATTTTGATTTTCTCGAAAAATATTGGTCAGATTGCCCATATCCAGTCTATTTAGGAACAGATTCGTTAATTTATCAAAGAAGTACAACTCTTATAAATAGAAAAGGTCAATATCTAAGTTGGTCTTCCTGCTTATTAGAATGGATTAATCAGATTGACACTGAGTACGTCCTGTTAACATTAGACGATTTTATTATCCGCAAAAAAATAAATCAACTGCAAATAGAGAATTGTCTAGAATTTATCATCAGGAAAAATATTGACTGTCTTAGACTTGTGGCTCGTCCAAAACCTTTTTATCCAGAAAATGAAGATAGTTTATTTGGTAGATACGATATGATGATGCCATATCTAGCATCTCTTCAAGCTTCTATATGGAAAAAATCTTCCCTTTTATCTTTGATTAAAGAGGGTGAGAGTATATGGGAGTTTGAAAATTCTGGTAGTTCCAGAGCGCGTGAGCAAGGAGGACTGAGTTTTTATGGTGTCTATGAAACTGTATTTGATTATGGAGAACACATTATTGATGGTGGTAAATTGTTAAGAACATCAACTTACAATCTTCCTATTGATAAGTATAAATTGGATTTTACACCCAACTCATTTCTGTCAGAAATAAATATCTTATTAAAAAGATTACGGCACTTTTGTATTCACAATACACCCACTTATTTAAGACTGAAATTGATAAATTTTTTATATTCAAGATATAAAAGTAACACAGTTGAGAAGAAAACTCTAGCATCTCATGACAAAGAAATGTAATTTAATCCAATAGACATCTCCGAAAATTAAATATGCGTGATCTGAAACCCCTGTAGAGACGTTACATGGAACGTCTCTACAATCTTTCCCGGAGATGTCTAATTGGCACTTTAATTTTTAAATGCAAATGTACATTTTCGGTAATGAATGTAGAGACGTTCCATGTAACATCTCTACAAGGTTTTTAGTTTTTAGTCTACGTATATTTAATTTCCGAAAATGTCTATTTGTGATGGTGTTATTTAGTTATTTATCTATTTGCTCATAATTATAAGCGAATCATCGTTTTTTATAGCAAGTGAAATTTATCTTTGTCTTTCAACCTCGAACTACTATTCCAATCAAAACCACTCAGATTATTAGCATCAGTAAACCCATGCAATACATATATATTGTCAATCCCCAAAATCCTAGCCTAAAGCATTGTTCTGATTCATTTTATGAAGTATTGAACAATAATAGATATGTTGATAGTAGTAATTGTAATGTTAATTATCTATCTTTCTTTGATAACAAAACGATTGTGTCCATAGGATCAAAATTAGCAAACTTAGAGACAGAGAATAATATTACATTGTTTTTGTTTGCACTTCAATTTGATTATTTAGTTTTATCAAGCATACTAAGAATTATAAGTAAATTATTTTCTAAGGATTTGAAAATAATTTATTTAATGCATGAACCTAAATATGAACGCGGAAGAATTAATCCTATTAAAGCATCGTTAGTTTATTATTATAATTTATTATTTGCCAAGTTATCAGACAAGATTTTAATACCAAGTTGTGAAGCATTAAACCGAGCTAAAGAATTTGTTGAACTTGAAAAAATTGTTAAGGTTAATTTGACATTTTTATCTGAGTCGGAAACAAACTTGCAAAAAAACTTATTGCAGTTGAAACTTACTTGGGATAATTATAAAGTTTTCTCATTACTTGGTACAATAGCAAAAGATAAAAATCCTCAAGGTTTTATATCACTTGTCAATCTCATCAATAAAGATTACTTAAATAAGGCTCGATTTATTCGTGGTGGTCGTGACATAGGTATAGATGTAGATTACGATGAAGAATTAATAATTAAATTTCCTGGCTACATGACAAATTCTGGCAAGATTTTTTTGTTAAATACAACACATTTTGTTGTAGTTCCTTACTTTTTTTCTACTCAAAGTGGTGTTATAACAGAAGCGTTAAAATTTGGGAAGATACTAATCGTAAATGATATTCCTGCCTTCGCTTATTTAAAAGAATTAAAATCTGTATTTATGTTTAACTTTAATGATGAAACTGCAATGTTACATTGCATTAACCATTTGTTTAGTATGAATGTAAGCGAATATGAATTCCTTTACTGGCAATCCGTAAAATATTTCCAACAATATCACTCGGATGATTATCTCTCAAAGATTATGAACGAAATTTTATGCTTTTCATAAGATAATTACGAGTGCTTTCTTAAAGGAATAATAAGCAATTATGTTAGATAATTTACCCGCCGTTTCTCTTGCCATTCCCACCTACAACGAATCAGCTAATATAGAAAGAGTAATCAAAGGTTTCTTAGCAACAGAATATCAAAATTTAATTGAAGTCATAGTCGCTGATGGCGGGAGTAATGATATCACTCAAGAGATAGTAAAAAAATTATCTACAGAAGATTCCCGAATTAAACTCATACATAACCCTTTAAAGGTTCAATCTGCTGGACTAAATCTCATATTACAGGAATGCACGGGTGATATTTTCCTTAGAGCCGATGCTCACTCAGATTACGCACCTGACTATATAGAAAAATGTGTAGAAGCATTATTAGAATCCAAAGCTCTCAATGTGGGTGGAGCGCAACGTTTTGCGGCTAATACATCTTTTCAAGCGGGAATAGCTTTAAGTTCCAAGAGCATTTTAGGTAGTGGTGGTGCAAAATATAGAGACCCAAATTATGACGGTTATGCAGAAACTGTTTATTTAGGGTGTTTTTGGAAGAAGGCTTTAACAGAAGTATCAGGTTATTCAACAGAAGCAACTGCTAATGAAGATGCAGAACTCAACCAAAAACTACTTAAAAAAGACCAAAATGCAATCTACATCAGTTCCAAAATCCGTGTTTGGTACTATCCCCGAAAAACATTCAAGTCTCTCTATATTCAATATTTTAAATACGGTCGAGGTCGTTATTTAACCAGCATTAAACACTCTATTAAGTCCCAAATAAGAGGCATAGTACCATTTTTGGTAATATCATCAATAACTTTATTGTTGTTAATTGATTTACTGTTTCCTCGACTGGGACTACCTATGGTAATATTAGTTATCTTAGGGCTGTTATTACCATTTTTAGAAAGTCTGCGAGTCACATTAAGATCAAGAACTAGTTTCGAGTCAGAAATTTGGCGAGGTGATAAAGGTAAAATACCATCCTTTTTAAGTCGCTGGTTTTTCTGTGAAATAGTCTTATTAACAATGCCAATTGCTCATTCTTTAGGTTATGCTTATCAGCTAATAAAACATAAAATTCTTGGTTTAAATGGCTGGTAAAAATTATAAATTCTAAAATAGAGATTAACTATTCAAGAACATAAACCAGAGATATATATATCAAGGGTTGAGCGTGAACAAAGAACCTCTCAAAGATTAATTTGATTGAGATTAATTTGATTGAGTTAGTTTCTGGAGAAAGGACAATATTAGCGATCGCTTTTGACCTTTGGATTTAATGTAGGGGTAGCGCCCCCGTGCCTACCCTGATTTATGGGCAACCACAGGGGGTTTGCCCCTACAGAATTAATTGGTTTAGGGATTTTTAAAATATTCAATGCAGTAGCGATCGCTTTTGACCTTTGGATTTAATGTAGGGGTAGCGCCCCCGTGCCTAC
>JBAXRM010000186.1:0-8844 GCA_037131225.1 Nostocales cyanobacterium ELA583
ATGTAGCTTCCTAAGTCAGCTACATCTTCAAGGGTTTTCGGCATTTCCCTTATAATAAAATCAAGGGATAATCTACTAAATAATAGCCTTGTTGATGACTAAAAAAGAAAAACTATGGCAAAAAGCTAAAAATAGTCCAGAAAATCTAACTTTTGATGAATTTGAAACTCTCCTCATTCAGAATGGGTGGGAATTTAGTCGTCAAAAAGGAAGTCATCGTTTATGGTATTCACCGAGTGGTCAACCTTTACCAATTCAACCTCGTAAAGATGGAAAAGCAAAACTCTATCAAATTCAGCAGTTTTTTGAATATCAAGAGGGAAATCAGTAATGACTTTAAATAATTATAATTTTAATGGCTTCACAATTAATTTATATATTGATGAACAAGGAGATTGGTTAGCACATTTCCAAGAAATACCTAATATTTCAGCTTTTGGTGATACTCCTGAAGAAGCTTTGCAAGAACTAAAATTAGCCTGGGAGTTAGTGAAGGAAGATTATCAACAAAAGGGTAAAGAAATTCCCTTTGCTCCTGTGCGTAGAAAATTGTACTCTTCATGAAGCGATTCCTGCGGAGCGCTTCGCTATCGCACTCCCATTATCCCAAACAGCGAACTGACAAGTCAGCGCTTGCGCTATCGCATTCCCATCATCCCAAACAGCGATTACTAGGTCGCGCTTCGCTATCACACCCCCATCATCGAAAAGCGAACTGCTTGCAGCAGCGCTGGTTCCCTCCGGGACGCTCCGCGAACGCGATCGCACTCCCATCATCCCCGTTCTATAAAACTTACCCAAAATTACCAATGTCATGGAAGGATTTACCCCGGATTATTGAGGGATTATTGAGGGGTTACAAAAATAATCCTTTAAATAATGTTTTGGTAATGTCTTCTTATTGTCATTTTAACCTATTTAATTAACTTCCTAAGTAGGATACAATTGATACCTTTATGTAATTTTAGAGAATCACCGAGGAAATTTAACTTATGGCACTAACAACAGGAAATATCGCATTTGTTGGATATAACGCGGATGGTAATGATAACATTGCTTTTGTGGCATTAGTTGACATTAATCCTAACGAAGTAATTATTTTTGAAGATAACGAGTGGAACGGTACTGCTTGGGTTGATACAAACGAAGGGGCTTTCAGTTGGACAGCCACATCTTTAGTTACCGCAGGAACAATTGTCCGCATTGACAACATTGGTAGTGGAACAATCACAGCCAGCACAGGAACAGTCGTAGATGCTTCTGTGTTATCACCATCACGGGGTACAAATCGTGGGATTGGTGGAGGTGATGAAATAATCTATGCTTATCAGGGAAGTGCAACTTCACCCACCTTTATTACAGCGATCGCTAGTGGCGGATTTAATGCTACTAATGGATTACTAACCAATACAGGCTTAACGGCTGGACAGAATGCCCTGGATTTATCTACCCTAGATGATGACGCAGATATAGCAGCTTTTAATGGACTTCGTAATGGACAGACTAACTTCGCGGCATATTTGCCAATTATCAATAATCCTACCAATTGGATTGCTCAAGATGCTGCAGGGGATCAGAGTATTGATAGCACAGCCCCGGATGTGCCATTTAGTAGTACAGCATTTACATTAAGTGTGGTAGCCAGTGGAATTACTCTGACTCAAACTGGTGGGACAACCAATGTCACAGAAGGTGGGGCAACGGATAGCTATACAATCGTTTTAAACAGTCAACCAACAGCGGATGTAGCGATCGCCATTAATCCCAACAGTCAATTAACGACTTCCGCAGTCACACTCACCTTTACGCCTGCTAATTGGAATGTGGCACAAAATGTGACAGTGACTGCGGTTGATGATGTCATTGTGGAAGGTTCTCATAGTGGTGAAATTACTCATAGTGTCACCAGCACTGATGCTCAATATAACAATATTACTATTAACCCCATTGTAGTCAGCATTACTGATAATGACATTTCAGCATTACCAACAGTCAATCTGGCAGTCAGTAGTAACACAACTTCGGAATCTAGTCGCAATCAAATCACCGTCACAGCAACAGCGTCAGCAGCGGTATCAGGTAATCAAAGCATTACCTTAAATGTAGAGGGGACTGAGATTACTCCTAGTGATTATTATCTCAGCACCGGACTTTTAACTATTCCTAATGGTCAAACCACTGCCACAGCTACCTTTTTCGCCACTGATGATGCAAAAGCTGAAGGGACAGAAACTGCTGTATTAAGACTCAGTGCACCATCTTCAGGAATTAGCCTTGGCACAACCACAACCCAAAATATCGCTATCACCAATAATAGTGCTAGTGTTTTAACTAAAGTCAGTGGTTTCACTAGCAGCAATGGTAGTGAAATTACGGCTTTTGATCCAATTAGCGATCGCCTATTTGTAGTTGCCGGTTCTGTCGTCGAAATCCTCAATCTCTCTAACCCAGCTAGTCCCAGCAAAATCGGTGATTTGGCATTTAATACCACTGGTGATCCTGATGGGGCAACGGCGGGTGGTTTTACCCTAATTCCCAATAGTGTGGCTGTCGGTAAAGTAGGAACTGTAAGTGCGGGGATTGTGGCTGTGGCGATCGCCATTACCAATCAAACTACTGCTGACGACAATCCAGGGGAAGTTCAGTTTTTCAATGCGACCACAGGTGCTTTTATTAGTAAGGTGAATGTGGGCTTCTTGCCAGATATGCTCACCTTTACTCCCGATGGCACAAAGGTTTTAACCGCTAATGAAGGTCAACCTAACAATGCTTATACTACCGATCCTGTCGGTTCAGTCAGCATCATTAACCTATCTGGTGGTGTGGCGACTCCTACCGTCCAAGAGGCATCCTTTACTCCCTTCAATAGCCAAATTGATGCCCTCAAAGCGTCAGGAGTGAGAATCTTTGGACCTGGTTCATCAGTTGCCCAAGATTTTGAACCAGAATATATTACCTTTTCTGGCGATGGGACGAAAGCTTGGGTGACGCTGCAAGAAAACAATGCGATCGCTGTTGTAGATATCGCCACAGCCACAGTAGAGTCAATTTTGCCTTTAGGTGTCAAAGATTATAACAATAGCGTCAACACCACCAATCCTAATGCCTTTGATGCCAGCGATCGGGATGTGAATGGTACTTCTGCTGGCGGTGGGAAAATCGCCATTCAGAACTGGCCAGTTTTTGGTTTATATCAACCCGATGCGATCGCTTCTTACACAGTTAATGGTCAAACCTACTACGTCACCGCCAATGAAGGTGATACCCGCGACTATACTGGATTTAGTGAAGAAGTCACCGTTTCTAGTCTCAATCTCGACCCCACAGCTTTCCCTGATGGGGCTACCCTCAAACTTCCTAATAATTTGGGTCGTTTGGTAGTTACCAAGACCTTGGGCGATACGGATGGCGATGGAGACTACGATCAAATCTATACCTTCGGCGCTCGTTCCTTCACAATTTGGGATAGTGCTGGTAAACGGGTTTATGATAGCGGCGCAGATTTCGAGCGCATTACGGCGGCAGCCTTACCTAAAAACTTCAATTCCAACAACGATAGTAACAACTTTGATAACCGCAGTGATAACAAAGGACCCGAACCAGAGGGTGTTGTCATTGGAGCGATCGCTAATCGCGTATATGCTTTCATTGGGTTAGAGCGTGTCGGCGGTGTCATGGTCTATGAAGTCACCAATCCCAACAGCCCCGAATTTGTCCAATATGTCAATACCCGCGATTTCAGCCTTAGTCCTACTTCCGGTGTAACTGATTCTGGACCGGAAGGATTAACCTTTATTTCCGCCAACGATAGCCCCAACAGTAAACCTTTATTGGTGGTTGCTAACGAAATTAGCAAAACTACTGCCATTTTTGAAGTCAATGCACCCAGTCGCATTAGCGACATTCAAGGTACAGGTCACACTTCACCTTTTGTCGGTCAAGTTGTGACGGCAGTTCCCGGTATTGTTACTGCTGTGGATTCCAATGGGTTTTATCTTCAAGATCCCAACCCCGATACCAATATTGCCACATCCGAAGCTATCTTTGTTTTCACCAGTAGCGCACCTACGGTTAAAGTTGCCGACTCCATTACTGTTACAGGTACAGTCAGCGAATTTACCCCTGGTGGTGTCAGCACAGGGAATTTATCAACTACCCAAATAGGTGGCAATCCTACTATTACCATCCTTTCCAGTAATAACCCTCTACCTGCTGCCACGATTATCGGTGCAGCAGGAAGGATTCCACCTACACAAGTAATTGATAACGACGGACTGACATCCTTTGACCCCACAACCGACGGTATTGACTTCTTTGAATCTCTAGAAGGAATGCGCGTCACTGCCAAAAACTTAGTTGCAGTGAGTCCTACCAATAGTTTTGGGGAAATTTACGCCGTTGTAGATAATGGAGCAGGAGCAACAGGTTTAAGTCAGCGTGGCACAATCAATATCTCACCCAATGATTTTAATCCTGAACGCATTCAAATTGATGCCGACAACGGAGTGTTTGATTTTGCTTTCCCCATTGTCAATGTTGGGGCTAAGTTGGGGGATGTGACGGGGGTAGTGGGCTATAACTTCGGTAACTTTGAAATTATTCCCACTCAAGCTTTTGTCAGCAATATCCAGCCTTCCTCTTTGCAACCTGAAATCACGACTCTGAATAAGGGTGGTGATACTTTGGTGATTGCTACTTATAACGTCCTCAACCTTGATCCTAATGATGCTGATGGTAATACAGATATTGCCAATGGTCGGTTTGCCGCGATCGCTCAACAAATTGTCAATCATCTCAAAACTCCTGATATCATTGGTTTGCAGGAGATTCAAGACAATAGCGGTAGTAGCAATAATGGCATTGTCAGCGCCAGCGTCACCTTGCAAACTCTCATTGATGCCATAGTTACCGCAGGTGGACCAACTTACAAATTCATTGACAATACTTTCATCACCAACAACACCAATGGCGGAGAACCGGGCGCAAACATCCGTAATGCCTACCTCTACAATGATAGCCGGGTTAGTTTAGTAGCCGGCTCTGTCAAAACCGTGCCGGCATCTTCCTTTACAGCCTTCACTGACAGCCGACTACCCCTAATTGCCGACTTTACCTTCAACGGTGAACAGGTGACAGTGATTAATAATCACTTCTCCTCTAAAGGCGGTAGCAGCCCACTTTTTGGAGTTAATCAACCCTCAGTTGGTGGTGAATCTGGAGGGAATGGACAAGAAAACAACACCATTAACGGTTCTTTAGATCAGCGTCGCGCCCAAGCTGAAGCGGTGAAAGGTTTTGTGAATTCTATTGTGGCTACAAAGCTCACTTCTAATGTGGTTGTTGTGGGTGATTTAAATGAATTTGAGTTTATTTCTCCCTTGAACATTCTCGCAGGTGGCAACCTCACCAATCTTTCTAATACTCTGCCAGAAAATGAACGTTATACCTACATTTTCGATGGTAATTCCCAATCCCTCGATCATATTTTGGTGACCAATAATTTGAACAGTTCTACCCAAGTAGATATTGTTCATATTAATAGTGAGTTTGTAGATAATGCCCAAAGAGCCAGCGATCATGATCCCATCCTCGCTGCTTTGAAAATAACTCCTAGCACTGCTCAATTGCCAAACGTTGGTACACCAGGCAATGACGATATCTTGGCTGTTAAAGGTCAAAACTTTGATGGTAAGCAAGACATCCTCTTTACAGGTGCAGGAAATGATACTGTAGATATCATTACCGTATCCGCGTTCTCCGATGCAGGTAACAATATCGTTGATCTGGGTAGCGGTAACGATAGTATCTTTGTCAACAAGAACGATAGAGTTTTCGGTAGCGATGGTAATGACACCTTTTTTGCTCAAGATAGCCAAGGTGGCAACCGCATATCTGGTGGTCTTGGTAATGATACCTTCTACTTAGGTAGTAATGACCGGGCTTTAGGTGGTGATGGTAATGATATCTTCAGAGTTAGTCTCGGTGGTGGTAACTTAATTTCTGGTGGTGCTGGCGCTGACCAATTCTGGATTGTCAACGCTGAACTACCCAAAGCTGCTAATACCGTGCTTGACTTCCAACTGGGTACTGATGTGATTGGTATTCAAGGTGCTGTTAGTTTAGGTATTACCACGTCTACACTCAAGTTAAATCAAGTTGGTGCAGATACCGCGATTGTCTTCAACAATCAAACTTTAGCGACTCTGACTGGTATTCAAGCCAGTAGTTTGAGTTTGACAGATTCTAAACAGTTTGTCCTTGCTTAGAATCTAATTCTCCCATAGGGGTTTAGCGCAATGCGTTAAACCCCAAATTTTTAGTGTTACGAGGTACAGTTTTTCATCGCCAAAACCGTAGGGGCGCAGGGCCTGCGCCCTCCATTCATTGTATTTGATGAGAGCGAGAATTGCCGTAAATCTCATTTTCCCACATCCCTATCGCACCTCCCACATCCCCTACCCTACAACAGCGAACTGCTTGCAGCAGCGCTAGTTCCCTCCGGGACGCTCCGCGAACGCTATCGCCTTCCTACATCTAAAAAAGCGATTACTAGGAAGCGTTTCGCTATCGCACCCCATCATCCCCACAACCACAAGCGATCACAAATTAAATTCCTGTCAGACTTTGACACTCCCCGGTCTAAAGACACGGGGATTCTTAAGATTTCACAATCTTAATATCTTGTTTGCACAAGTTCCCAGACTCAGTACGTTTGCACAAAAGTGCGTGCTGATACCGCCAGTTGCTCTACTTGGGTAAACCCCAAGACCGCACTGGCTCATCTTCTGGGCGTTTAGCTGTTAAACAGCAAGTTTCGCGGAGTCCCCACGTACTATTTTGAAACCTCTATCTCTGATAGTCTTTGCAGCACCAATATCGGCGTGTTCGTGATATCCGCATTCCGTACAAATGAATTTCTCACCATCACGGTTTGACTTATCAGTATGCCCACAATTTCTGCATTCTTGACTGGAGTATTTAGGATTAATTTTAATTACAACTTTTCCTTGCTTCACAGCGAGATACTCAATTTTTAAAATCAAATCACTCCAACTTGCGTCAGAGATAGAACGGTTTAACCCCTTCTTTCTTGATTGCCCATTCTTTAAAAATCTCCCAGTTTTTTCATCAGTTTTCACCTGGCAACGTGTTAACATTCCAGAGATGTTTAAATCTTCTAAGGCAATAGCATCAACCTTTCTAGAAACTATTGTCTTAGCAACATTCCATTGATAAGCAGTCCTTTTATCTGTAATCTTTTTGTGAAATCGTCCTACCTTATTAGCTGCTTTTTTACGATTTTTACTACCCTTGACTTTACGATTAATCCGTCGCTGTCTAATTTTTAAAGTGCGTCTAGCTTTTTTGTTGGTTGAGAATCTAGGATTATCAATTTGATATCTGTCGGAGAGATGGACAAGTTTAGTTATTCCTAAGTCACAACCAAGAATAGAATTAACTTCGTTTAGCGGTTTTTTTACATAGTCTGGTATGGTTTTATCTTCAATCCTAATCGAGATATACCAGCCATCTTGCCGCTTTCTTAATGTAGCAGCTTTGATAGTAAAACCTGTTGGTATTAAGCGAGAATTGAAAAACCGCATCCATCCCAACTTGGGGAGATAGATTTTATTACCTTGAACTTTTACGCCCATCTGGTAAGTAAAAGAGGTAAAATTACTACGGTTTTTAAAATTAGGAAACCCTCTCCCTTCAAAAAAGTTTTTGTAGGCAGTGTCAAGGCGTTTGACGTTTTGCTGTAGAACTGTAGAATCAATTTCAGCAAACCAAGGTCTAGCTTTCTTTAGATATGGTAATGCCGTTATTTGAATATCACCAGCACTGCGTCGAGGGTTTTTGAGGTTGCCATTCTTGTCGGTTTTAGCATCCTTCCACGGTTCCCCACTTGCACCATTTTTACTGACAAAACAAGTTAATGGACAAGCTTCTGCTTTAGTCCTAATGTCGCAGTAGTCACCTTGGATAAATTGCTGGTTGTATTGAGCTATTCTGTCAGCCAAGCTCCAATTGTAAGTAGACCGGAGCATATCTAGCCAACTATCCATTTTATTGGACTGTCTAATATTAGGACGTAGCTTATATACATAATTTGTTAGCAAATATAAGTCCCTCCCGTTGTTGTTTCCTTTATTTGATTATACAATAGCTATATACAAATAGCAAGTAAATACTTTAAGGTTATGGCTAAGTTTTCTCCAGATGAGTACAGGCACGAAAGCAACGCAGTTTCACTGCTAAATTATCACTTTGTCTTCATTCCTAAGCGGCGGAAAAAAGTTCTGGTAGGTGCTATTGCAGAGAGGTTACAGCAAATTATTTGCGAGTTGGTTATAGAGAATAGGTGGAAAATTATTGCTATGGAGATTATGCCGGATCATGTCCATCTGTTTTTAAATGTGAAGCCAACCGATGATCCATCTAGCATCATGAGGAAAATCAAGGGGAGAGCGTCTCATCATCTTAGAAAAGAATTTCCCGAACTTTTAAAAATACCTACGCTGTGGACACCAAGCTATTTTGTTAGCACCGCTGGGAATATCTGCACAGAAACGGTTAAGAAATATATTGAACAGCAACGCGATTAACGTCAATGCAGGATAAAGGAAAGCAACTAGCCTTCATCCCTTGTCTAAAGCACAGATGTAGCTTCCTAAGTCAGCTACATCTTCAAGGGTTTTCGGCATTTCCCTTATAATAAAATCAAGGGATAATCTACTAAATAATAGCCTTGTTGATGACTAAAAAAGAAAAACTATGGCAAAAAGCTAAAAATAGTCCAGAAAATCTAACTTTTGATGAATTTGAAACTCTCCTCATTCAGAA
>JBAXRM010000187.1:0-8770 GCA_037131225.1 Nostocales cyanobacterium ELA583
AATCTAATTCTGTCAGTAGAATCTCAGTGGCTGTCTTCCCTGAGAGTGTCAAGTATATTTATATCTTCAGTTTATACGTTGGTATAGGTTGTTCTCAACGCCAACTCAACAATGTATCAATTAAATTGTCCTAAATTTTAGATACAGGAGGGCTTTAACTTACGCTTGCGATTTTGCAATTGACTAAATAGGTCTATTCTCTCGTCAATGATATATTACGTAAAATATACTGCAAACGGCTCATAGTTTAACCAAATATGAAACCCCTCTTGTAAACCTCTCCCCGCACTCCTCGCTGACCCTCCCCTACAAGGGAGGGAAAAGGAGCAGCTTTTATGATTGGAGAGGCTTTGAACTTGGTTCTTTGTATGATAAAAAAGTCCAGCTTCTAGCCGTTTTGAGTATAATCACATTATCCTCGAAGATATATTAACAGTAGAATAATGGTTATAGATTGTAGCTACAATCTACAATAAGAAATTGTTAGAAAAATTTACGTTTGTAGCTGGAAATTTTTTGTGTCACAGCCTAAGACTAGTCAAACCTTTAAATTTGATTCTATTGATGCCGCTTTGGCCGATCTCAAAGCTGGTCGTGTCATCGTCGTAGTAGATGACGAAAATCGAGAAAATGAAGGCGATTTAATTTGCGCCGCCCAATTTGCCACCCCGGACATGATTAATTTCATGGCTGTAGAAGCCAGAGGGCTGATTTGTTTAGCGATGACAGGCGATCGCTTGGATGAACTAGACTTACCATTAATGGTCAGCAAACTCACAGATACTAACCAAACCGCCTTCACTGTTAGTATTGATGCTGGTCCCCATTTAGGCGTTAGCACTGGCATTTCCGCCGAAGACCGCGCCCGCACTATTCAAGTCACCCTCAACCCAGCCACAAAACCGGAAGAATTACGCCGTCCCGGTCATATTTTCCCCCTGCGGGCTAGGGCTGGAGGCGTACTCAAACGGGCAGGACATACAGAAGCCGCTGTTGACTTATCCAGACTAGCGGGACTTTATCCAGCCGGGGTAATTTGTGAAATTCAAAACCCTGATGGTTCAATGGCGCGGTTACATCAGTTAGTTGAATATGCTAACCACCATCACCTAAAAATTATTAGCATTGCTGATTTAATCAGTTATCGTCTCCAAAATGATCGCTTGATATATCGAGAAATTGTTACCAAACTACCCAGCCAATTCGGTCAATTTGATATTTATGGCTACCGCCACACTTTAGATAATACAGAACACGTTGCCATTGTCAAGGGAGATCCAGCAAATTTCCAAGATGATGCTGTGATGGTAAGAATGCACTCGGAATGTTTAACCGGTGATGCTTTAGGTTCTTTGCGTTGCGACTGTCAGATGCAATTACAAGCTGCATTAAAAATGATTGAAAATGCAGGTCAAGGTGTTGTTGTTTACCTGCGACAAGAGGGACGAGGAATAGGTTTAATTAATAAGTTAAAAGCCTACTCTTTGCAGGATATGGGGTTAGATACGGTGGAAGCAAATGAGCGGTTAGGGTTTCCGGCTGATTTGCGTGATTATGGCATGGGGGCGCAAATTCTCATGGATTTGGGCATCAAAAAAATTCGTTTGATTACCAATAATCCCCGTAAAATTGCTGGTGTTAAAGGTTATGGTTTAGAAGTTGTAGATCGTTTACCGCTGTTAATTGAGTCCAATGATTTCAATTCCTATTATCTAGCTACTAAAGCTAAGAAGTTAGGACATATGCTGTTACAAACTTATCTAGTAACAGTAGCGATACATTGGCAAGAGGAACTAGAATCCGTCACTGAACGTTATGAACGGTTAGAAAAATTACGGCAGCTATCTAAAAACCAGCATTTATTGTTACAAGAAGAAGCCCGTCCCTTGGGTATCGCTTTATTTGATCAGCCCTCTTTAACTGTGCATCTAGGTTTTGACCAAGCTAATATTGCTGAACCTAATTGGTATCAACAAAAGAGTCATCCTTATCTACAAGCAATCTGCCAGATTTTAGATGAAATAGCAACTTTACCCTATGTTCAGAAAATGGAATTTCTGATTGCAACAGGTAGTGATCCGCTGAGTAATTTACAAGTACAGTTAGACAGACAAACTTTTGCTGATGGTGTACTACCTTCATCTTTAAAAGATAATTTGCAGACACAGCACATTTACAGTTTCAGTAAGTAGGATTTCCTGAATTTCCACACATTGATAATAGCTTTAGTTTTATCGCTAGAGCTATTTGTTCATTATTTATGTATGCTAGAATAACCCCACAAATAAAAGTTGCTATCAACTAGACAATTAGCAAGGACAAAAAGTATAATTTTTACTATTTATAATAATTTGTGGGTTATATACAGATAACCAACTAAAAATAAAGTCATGCTTGTAGAATTCAGCGTAGAAAATTATCGTTCAATCCAGGAAAAACAAACATTAAGCATGGTAGCTGCTGAAGATGAAACCATGCTAAAAAGTAATACTTTTTCTGTCCCTAATAATGATGATTTACGCTTGGTTACAAGTGCTGCTATTTATGGTCCAAATGCTTCAGGTAAAAGTAATTTACTCAAAGCTATGCAAGTGCTGAAAAATCTTGTCATTAACTCAGCTAGTAGAATGCAAACTGGTGATAAATTACCAATTGAACCATTTAGATTAAATAGTGAAACAGCAAAAAAGCCTAGTAGTTTTGAAATAATTTTTATTCATGATGATATTCGTTATGAATATGGAGTTTCTTTAAATCGAGAACGAGTATTTGAAGAGTGGTTAATTGCTTATCCAAATGAAATTCAACAAAACTGGTTTTCTCGTGAATATATTCCAGATAATCCAGAATTAAAAGTAGACGAAGGATATAAATGGTCTTTTGGCAAAGGATTAAAAGGGGAAAAAAAACGTATTCAAAGATTTGTTCGTTCTAATTCTTTATTTATATCTCATGCTGCACAAAATAATCATCCTCAATTAACAGAGGTATTTGATTTTTTTGAGGATGAAATAAATATGATATCTTTAACAGAATTTCAAGTTAGACAATTTAATTTTAGTGTTAGAATGTGTGAAGAAGATAATAATTTTCGTGAGCAGATTGTTAATTTGCTGAGTGAAGTTGATATTGGTATTTCAGATATAAGACTTGAAAGTGAACCAATGGATGATAATATAAAATTGGTGGTTCAAAATCTTTTTAGCGAAGAATTTGAAGTAAGAAAGAATGCTAATAATTTATTAGAAATAGACTTCATGAAAGTGATAACTATTCATAAAATGAATGATTCTAACAGTGAAATAGAATTGGAAATGAGTGATAAATCTGCGGGAACAAAACGTTTATTTAATATAGCAGGATATTTATTATGGGTATTAGAATATGGAGAAGTAATATTGATAGATGAATTAGATAGAAGTTTACATCCAGTTCTTTCTAAAGCATTAATAAAAATGTTTAATAACCCAGAAATTAATAAAAACAATGCTCAATTAATATTTACAACTCATGATACTACACTGTTAGATGGTGAAATATTCAGACCTGACCAAGTGTGGTTTACTGAAAAAGATAACAGCATGACCAAATTATATTCATTGTTTGATTTTCGACCTCGTGAAAATGAATCCTTATAAAAAGGTTATCTATTAGGTCGCTATGGTGCTATTCCTTTTATTAATGGGTTGAGTATTTAAAATTATGTCACGGGGAAAATCTACCAATAATTTAAGACGAAGTTCAAAAAATCAAGAATCTAGAAGTTATTTTTTGATTGTAGTTGAAGGTGAAAAAACAGAATATAACTATTTCAATTCTCTAATTAGCGAACTGAAACTAACAGCAATTAAAATAAAAGTTGCTTCTGCTTCTGGTGGTGATCCTCTTGTAATCGTAAATACAGCTTATAAATTATTTGCAGAAAAACAAAAGCAAAGTGAAAGGGGAGGTGAACTAAAATATGATCAAGTATTTTGTATATTTGATGATGATAATAAACCAGAGAAATATCAAAAAGCTCTCAGCACCGTAAAAGAACATAATTTTGAATCTATAACATCAATACCCTGTTTTGAATTTTGGTTTTTACTACATTATTGTTACACTACTAGTCCATTTACTAGTTACAAAGAATTATCTCCAAAGCTAGAAACAGAAATGAGAAAAGAGGGTATTCACAAACAAGAAGAAACTTATAATAAAAGTGATAAATTACTATATGAAAAACTCAAACCTGCCCAAACAAAAGCAATTAATCATGCTATTAAACTAGCGCAAAAGAATCCTAACGAAGATGGATGTACAAAACCATCAACAAAAGTGTATATTCTAATTGATAAACTGAAAAAACAAAAAAACTTTGAATTAGCAGTTATTGATTAGCAGTATTAATTGTCTTCAACTGCCGAAAAGAATGTAATTTCTTGAGAAACTTATCACCATCAAAATTTAAAGGATCAACTTTCCCATTACCAATATCTACCGCACGATGAGTAGTAATTCTCTCATCTGGAACTTGACTTTGAGCAATTAACCAAGCTAAAGAATTATATTGAGCCTCTGTATATCCTGAATGTTGTTCTATATTATTCTTATCCCAAGCATCTGGAGGGGTTTCTAGAGATACATGATAAGCAAAATTATTCACAGATGGGGGTAAATTGGGATTAGTCTGCACAGTTTCCACACCATTAGCACCTTTAAATACCGAATTACTAGCACCAAAAGCACGTTTTTCTGGGGGTACTAGATAAATCACCTCTCCCTTTAAAGTAATAATCGCATGATAACTGGCTTGAACACTTTCATCATTATGAGGTGTTTGAAAAAAATTAATGGCGCTAGAAGTTGAATTAGTAGTTTCATGAAGGACAATAATCAGCTGGTTATTAAAAGGTACACCATGAATATCTGTCAGATAGCGATCGCCATAATTGCTAGGATCAACTTGAGCCTGAGCAAAATTAGGTCTATACTGAGTGAAGGCAGTAGTAGTTATATAGGTAGAATTAATTTTTCCAATCTTAACGGGTGATTGTATTAAATTTCGCTGCTTTTGCTGTATAGTTACTGATGATTTTAATTGCGCTGGTAGATATTGATTCCAAGTTGTAGCTGCTGAAGTTGATGCAATGGTCTGATTGTGTGATTGTCTCATCCCTCCAATAAATATCACCAAAATTAGCGTAGCTAACGTCAGAAAAATCAGTATTACTCTAGTTGCCCACTCTCTAAATCTCATATTTTTATTTAAAATTGGTAATATACGCCTTATGTGAGTTAAAAATGCCCCGGTTATTTTAAGGGTTTCAGACTTCACTTTACCGACAAGTCCTAGTCTTACGAACGAGATTGCATTGTTCCAGCCTCCAACTCACATAAGGCGTAATATATAAAAAATGTGCCAAACAAAAAATATAGCAGGAGACTTTCACTCCTGAATCCTGACTTCTGTTATAGTTGTCAATATTCATAGTGCGACAATAGTAACAATTATACTCGATTACCAGTATAAAACCAATTACTTGCTTCAAGCCAATGATAATAATCAGATTATCTGATAGAGGTCAGATTTTTTTTCATGTTTATTTCTGGCTAGGGATTTTGTCTACAAGCTTTATTTAATCAGATTCTTGGTGATTTTTGGTCTTTACCTTGACTAACTAATCAAGTTAAGAGAAACTTATGATTATATGGATGTGAATACTAAGGGAAATAATAAATTTTGTAAAAATTATGAAATATATGTCCCTAAGTATGGAACATTATGAGACAAGTGGCAAATTTGTATTTAAGTTCCTAACCCTAAATTTTGAGCAAGTCTGGTAAAACAGCTTTCGTTCAAACACACTATCTAGGTTGGCTTTTTTGACTATGGAAACATTAGAATTCATCATTTATCCAGATGGTCGAGTCCAAGAAAAAGTCACCGGTATTATCGGTGCATCTTGTTCTGAGGTGACAGCAGCCATAGAAGCCCAGCTAGGAAGAGTGTTGAGTAATGAACCAACCTCAGATTTTTTCGCCACTAATCCGCAACAAACTCATGTGGCGAATACACAAACCGCCCACAGCGAATGGTAAGTTTTCCAACTAGTTAATGTTCATTGATTACAAACCACTATGTCACACTTTAGCCAAATTAAGACACAAATCCGTAATCTGGAATCCTTGAAAGATGCCCTTTCCGACTTGGGAATAGACTGGAAACCTGGACCTTGTGAGGTGCGCGGTTATCGTGGTCAAACCCATGCTGCTGAAGTCACAATTGAGCAGCAAAACGGGTATGATATCGGTTTTAGATGGAATGGTCAAGAATATGAATTAGTTGCAGATTTACAATATTGGCAACAAAATCTATCGGTAGATGGATTTGTCCGTCAAGTAACTCAACGTTATGCTTATCAAACAGTAGTCAAAGAAACTACTAAAGTTGGCTTCCAAGTAGCCGAACAACAAAAAAATGAAGACGGTTCTATTCGTCTAGTAGTACAACGCTGGAGTGCATAATGTCTAATTTGCCGCAGTCGCCACAAGAAGAGGAATATCAGCGTTCCGGGTTAGAACCAGAACTAGGGAGTTTTTTCCAAGATTTCCCCGAACGTTCTGGGTTAGAACCGGAATTAGGCGGATTAGTGCGGCAAAAAGGCGTTTATGTTGATGAAATTACCTGTATTGGCTGTAAACATTGCGCCCATGTTGCCCGAAATACTTTCTTTATTGAAGAAGATTATGGGCGATCGCGTGTTATTCGTCAAGATGCAGACACAGAAGAAATAATTCAAGAAGCAATAGATACCTGTCCCGTTAATTGTATTGACTGGGTTGATTACACAGAACTGAAAAGTTTAGAAGAAGACAGAAAATATCAGGTAATCCCTGTAGCCGGTTATCCAGTAGAACATGGTGTAGCCACCACAGAGAAACGCCGGAAAAAACAAAAGTTAAAAAAATCCAGTTCTTAAATTACTGACAATTTTTATTAATTACGTAATTAAGCATTGGTTCTGTCCAGTGCTTTTTATTTTATATCGAGTATATTATTCTCATATCTTCAATACAGAACGCCATGTATAAGCTTTTCAACCAGCCTTTAACCATAGGAATAAGCATTATTTTCCTTTCCCTATTCCCCTCCTTAAACGTCCAAGCACAAAAGGGAGGAAATAAAATAGAACTCAAAATTTATAGTGAAAACGAGCAAAAACAAAGCTGTCCAGACAAAATTATTGTGACTGAAATTTCCCGTCCTTATCAAGAGGGTAGCTTTGCTACTGACGGTTCTGTGAATTTGAGTGAATATGCAAATAATATTTCTGTCACCGCAAATAATAGCTTTAGCACCACATGGGTAGGGACATTAAAACCAAAATATGCAAAATGCTTTGCTTCTGCGGGAATAACCAAGATTAATGGCGAAAAATATCCTGGAACTATTAATTATTTACGGCTACATTTTGTTAAAGGTAAAGTTTATTTTATGCTTGATTTAGCCGGCGGTTTTGATCCTAATAATTATCCCTTAATAGTTCTTAAACAGGGAATGAAAATAGGTAATCCCGTATGGACTTGGGGGGGAACTGATTAAAGAATACGTAATACTCTCTAGTCTGAATGAATCTCTCTTCTTTTGCGTGAAACAGAATTTCATTACTCTGACCGAAAAATTTTAGATTTTAGATTGGGAATTTTCGCGACAAGCCCCGCCCCTTCAGGGCGGAATTCATCCAAAATACTCGCTGCGCTGCGTACGCTTCGCTAACGCCAATCTAAAATCCTCAAGCCCCACAACTGTTTGGTGGAGTAAATCCAAAATCCAAAATCGTAAATCCAAAATTGATTGACAATCCCATGAAACTAACATCCCAAACAGGTGCAGCATTCATCACCACAGGAACGTTAACAGGCGCGAGTATCTCCTCCACAATTGGTGGAATTGGACTAGCAGGAAGTTTCGGTGGTGTGGGAATAGGTGCTGCTTCTGTTTATGGTGCTTTCAAAGGAATCACGGAAGGGGATACATTAGTTTTTAGCGCAATAGGAATAGGTGCTACGGGTGGTATTGGGGTTTCTGGTATTATCGGTAATATTGGATTTGTCGCGCCTAAAATTGGTTTAGCTTTTGGGATTGGAACTCTACCAATGGCGGGAATTGGTGCTGCTTATGGTGTGGCTAAATTATTAGATGATTCGGAATTTCAAGAAACTCCCATGCAGCTTTTTGAACGCATGGAAGCAAAAATTTTAGAAATGGACGACTATAACGCCGCAGTTATTGAATTAGATTTATTTTTATCTGGTGATGATATTAATCAAAAATTTGCAGCTTTAGAAATTGATCATAAATTGGAACAACTTCAGAGCAAAGTAAGTAGTAACTCTCCTAAAATTGAAACAAAAACTTTATCTATTTCTAATCAATTACCCCAAAATTGGCAATATGTAAAAACGATAAAAGGACATCTTGGTAATATCAATGCAATAGCTATTCATCCTGATGGTAATACTTTGATTAGTGGTAGCGATGATAGACAAATGAATTTATGGAATTTGCAAACTGGAAAATTGCTATATACTTTTTCTGGACAAGCAGAAGCTGTTTTATCTGTTGCTATTAGTCCTGATGGAAAACAGGTAATTAGTGGTAGTGTAGATCGAAAAATTAGTAGTTGGCAATTAGCAACAAAAAAATATAATCGCACATTTTCTTATTTAGGTAGTGGTAAATATGTAGTGATAATAAAATTAGGCACTACAACAAGAATTATAA
>JBAXRM010000188.1:0-8750 GCA_037131225.1 Nostocales cyanobacterium ELA583
ATTCTGTGCTGTCTAGCTCCCATGAAGATTTTACCTATTCGGAGGGTAGTCACTAGAACTATGGAATAGAACCCATATCTTCAATTGTCAAGGTACAGATTGCCGTTAGGCAGTTAGGTTTTTATACAGGTTGATTACCATTCCTGTTGTGAACAGTATAACATTGTAGAACACAAAAAGATAAATTATCTTGTTTTCCCTCATCTTTGCTAACAAGAAACTCTATGCGGTTAAAACCGCACGAGTCGCTTATATCTCAGGTCTAAAGACACTGAGCTTTACGCTTACCGGATGATCTTGTAAAATCAAAATTAACATTGACAAAAGCTAGATAAAAAAATAGTCTAGTTTACTGGAGTCATGACAGAAAACATCATAGAATCCATACAGTATTAAATCTTATCTTTGTATTCATAAGCGTAAATAGGGGGAATAGAGGAGCGTGGGTCTTTTCAATTTAAATTTTCGGACATCATGGGATATGGGTATCGACCTCGGTACAGCCAACACTCTAGTTTATGTATCTGGTAAAGGAATTGTCCTCCAAGAACCTTCTGTCGTCGCCATTGATCAAATTCTCAAAATACCATTGGCAGTAGGAGAAGAAGCAAAAAAAATGATCGGTCGCACACCAGGGAATGTTGTTGCCCTACGTCCCCTGCGTGACGGTGTGATTGCTGACTTTGACACGGCTGAAATGATGTTGAAAGAGTTTATTAAACGGGTAAACGAAGGTAAAGCCTTAATGTCACCCCGCATTGTCATTGGTATTCCCAGTGGGGTGACTGGAGTAGAAAGACGGGCTGTAATGGATGCAGCCACTCAAGCCGGAGCTAGGGAAGTGTTTTTGATTGATGAGCCGGTCGCAGCGGCAATTGGGGCGGGACTGCCTGTTTCCGAACCTACTGGTAACATGATTATTGATATCGGTGGGGGAACAACAGAGGTAGCGGTATTAAGTCTTCAGGGTACAGTCATTAGCGAATCAGTTCGCATTGCGGGAGATGAATTAAACGAAGCGATTATTCAGTATATGAAGAAAATTCATAATCTGGTAATTGGTGAACGGACTGCTGAGGATATTAAGATTAAAATCGGTTCTGCCTATCCTACTGCGGATGATAATGATAGTGTAATGGAAGTTCGTGGCTTGCATTTACTTTCCGGTTTACCCAGGACTGTCACCATTAAAAGCCCGGAAGTTCGGGAAAGTATGGTAGAGCCTTTAGCAATAATTATTGAAGCAGTTAGGCGAACACTAGAGAGAACACCGCCAGAACTGGCAGCAGATATTATTGATCGCGGTATCATGTTGGCAGGTGGTGGCGCACTGCTCAAAGGTTTGGATACATTAATTAGTCACGAAACAGGTCTGGTTACCCATATTGCGGCTGATCCTTTAAGCTGTGTAGTGCTAGGAACAGGTCGTGTATTAGAAAACTTCAAGCAATTGGAGAGAGTATTCAGCGGGCGTTCTCGCAATATGTAGTAGCAATTAGGATGCCAAGAGTCATAGAGTCAGGAGTAAAACCCTTTTCTCAACTGAGTTCCATGATCAATTGATGTTCTAAATACCTGATGCAGTTACTATAAATTAGGAGTGTGTGGGTTCTGTATTTATTCATAACTATAGAATCCATTATTTTATTTTCAGCAAAACCATAGGGGGAGTTGAGTTAAATATTTGCGGATAGCGATTGCAGAAAATGGGACTAAGCTATATTTCTATAACTCTTAAATAACTTATAAAAATATATACAGGTTATTATGTTTACTTTAAAACGCTGGTGGGAATATAAAGGACTACAAGTAGGCTTATTAGTCCTAGCATTAGGTAGTGCTTGGACACTCAGAGAAACCAAAGGAGAATTATTATGGGAGATTTATCAAGGAATTACTAGCCCATTACAGATGGTACAGTCAAGCGCGATTCCTGAACAAAGTATTAGAGATGCGAGATTTTTAGAGTTACAGACTCGCATTGTCGATCTAGAAAGTCAAAATCAAAAATTAAAAAGTTTACTGAGTTACGTACAAAAAGAAACTCTGCCACAGAAGCTAATTATCGCGCGAGTAGTGGGACGGAGTGCAGATCATTGGTGGCAACAGGTAATTTTAAATCGGGGTACTGCATCAGGGATTCAAGAAGGTTCTATTGTTAAAGCTGATGGTGGATTAGTCGGTTTAGTAGAAAGTGTGACGACTAATACTAGCAGTGTATTGTTAATTAGTGATTTAAAAAGTCAAGTAGGCGTAACTATCAGCCGCACATCTGCCAAGGGGGTTTTGCAAGGTGATGCTTCGTCTGAGGCAGTGTTAGAGTTTTATGAAAAAGTCCCTAATGTCAAAGTAGGTGATTTAGTATCTACATCTACTTATAGTCAGAAATTCCCGGCAGGGTTAGCCATAGGCAAAATTAAGTCGTTGGATTTAAAGAAACTCCCGGCATCAATCGCAAAAATAGAGTTATTTCCGCCAATTCGCTACTTAGATTGGGTAACTGTTTATCCTAAACCAGAGAAACAAGATTTAGAAACTCCAAATGTGACTAAATAATAGACATCTGGTGGGAATGAATGTAGAGACGTTCCATGGAACGTCTCTACAAGGGATTCATGTCAAGTATAAGCGGTATGCACTGGAATGAGATACATCCTAAGCCCCCTCCTCGCTTGCGGGGAGGGGGTTGGGGGTGGGGTTCTTATATCTATATTTAATTTCGGCGTTGGTGAAAGAAGGTATGATTTTTTCTCACGCAGAGGCGCAGGGTCACAGAGAGTAAGATTTTGAAATCATTGATTTTTTAATTTCATACTTCAGTATGGCTTCGCCACGCAGGCTATCAGCAATGCCTTAATTTCTACCAGATATCTAATAGAGAAAGTTAATTAATTAAAAGCAGGTATCCGTCGTCAGTTAGGAATGTGAATTAAATAAAGTGCAAAAGTAGGGTGTGTAACCCACTTTCAGCATGAGTAAATATACTCAAAATATTTTTCCCAGCAGGTTATTTTGTCAAAAAAAGAATTTCATAAAACAGCTAAAACCCAATCATAATAACCACTTCATGCTTTTTGCCATACATGGAGGTATTCAATGAATTTAATCTCAAACCAACTAATTTATTGACATTATTCTCAATAAGCTTGATTTTAGCTTTAGGTAGATATTAAATTTGCGGTTCTTAGAATGCAATACTCAACAGTAATGCTGTATGAAGGCGGGAAATTTCCAGTTGGGGTTTAGAGTTTGCAGTTGGTAAATGACTCCAACCCAATCCTTTTAGGTTGAGGAGTGTAGAGCCGAGAATCCCTAACCATCGAACGTCTCTATAAAGGTTTTCGGTTCATGAATTTTTCTAACCGAACAATATTGGACTCCAACCCACCACTTATTGAGACTGCTTTTCAGATTTGCCAACAGAATCCGATTTTTTAGTTAAGCTATATGTAGGCTCTTTTGCCATATTATGTTACTAGTTAGTTTAAGTACAATACTTTTATTGATTCAGAACCCTATGCGACTGCTAAAAACTTCAAATTTAAGACTTAAACAAGTATTTTATCCCTTTTTGTCTATCCTTTAATTTCCATCCAACTCATACCAGTATATTAGCTGTACAAAAACTCTATACAGATACACCACCAAATTTATGTAACTAAACCTACCTCTGTCATAGCAGATCAGGTTGGTTGTAATAAAAATTTATATTCAGAGTCATCAACTTATTAAGACTGGTGTCATGGAGTATTAGTCAAATGCTAGTACAGGTTTGCGTAAATAGGACAACTATTTAAAATAGACAAAAAGGTGATCAATTCGGCTTTTTGACTTTTAACTTTTGACTTTTGACTTCCGCCTTGCGGTGCTAGGGGTTTATTTAGGATATCCTAGTTGCGTATGCTCAATAGTTTTCTCTCTCCTGAAGTATTGATAATCCTCTTGAATCATGCCTACTGTTGATGAAAAAATCTATTGATGAAGATTAGCCTACTCCCTACTCCAGATCCTATACATACCTCTTTAGGCGTAAAATTGGAGATCATCTAGTTCAGAGTCCTGTTGGTCAGTTTTATTGGTAGATTTTGATCAGACAACATATTTATAAGTACCAGAGGTGAAACAAGTTAAATAATTCCGATCTCAACTTGGATATTTTGTCCAAATTTTTGCTTTCCAAGAGGTAAGATAATAGTTATACATAATTATGTACCTTAAAGATATTAGCGAAATTACCATTTGATAATTGCTATAATCTATTATTCCCTCTAATCATTCTTATCTATTATTAGGTGTAAATTTTTATGGGTTCTCCAATGAATCGTCTGTCTATTTTTGTAGACGGAAACAATATGTTCTATGCTCAACAAAAAAATGGTTGGTTTTTTGACCCCCGGCGCGTTTTAGAATACTTCAAATACGAACAGTCAGACACTACATTAATCAATGCTTTCTGGTACACTGGATTAAAAGACCCACAAGACCAAAGGGGGTTTCGAGATGCACTCATCAGTTTGGGATATACAGTTCGCACGAAAATCCTCAAAGAGTATTATGATGATGCTTCCGGTCGTTACTCCCAAAAAGCGAATTTAGATATTGAAATTGTTGTTGATATGTTTAATACGGTAGATCAATATGACCGAGTTGTATTATTCAGCGGAGATGGTGATTTTGAAAGAGCTATTGAACTATTACGCTCAAAAAATACCCATATCACAGTAGTATCAACTGAAGGGATGATTGCTAGGGAATTACGTAATGCTACTGATAGATATATAGATTTGAACGATATTAGAGAGAGAATAGAAAAAACTGACGGTTAATTACCTTAGTATTTATTTACAAATCTCCAAGTTAAAATATAAACTTCACAGTTCTAACTATTTTATCAAGAAAGAATTTAGGAATTAGCAGTCAGTCATAATCATAAGTTCCTGACAAATCAAACTAGATTTGATTAATTCTAATTCCGTTATTTTCTTTTATTCAGCCCACTCTCAAAACTAAACGAGGTTAAGCTAATGAGCAAACAAGCCGATAGAATTATCATCTTTGACACAACATTGCGTGATGGAGAACAGTGTCCAGGAGCAACTCTCAACATAGACGAAAAACTAGTTATTGCTAAACAACTAGCCCGTTTAGGAGTAGATATTATTGAGGCTGGATTTGCTTTTGCTAGTCCTGGTGATTTTGAAGCAGTTAGCAAAATTGCCCAAACTGTGGGAACAGAAAATGGTCCGGTGATTTGTAGTTTGGCCAGAGCCAGACATGATGATATTAAAGCGGCTGCGGAGGCTATCAAACCGGCTGCTAAAGGCAGAATTCATACTTTTATTGCTACTTCTGATATTCATCTGGAATATAAGTTAAAAAAGACTAGACCAGAAGTAGTTGCGATCGCCGAAGAAATGGTCGCTTATGCCAAAACCTTCACCGATGATGTAGAATTTTCTCCTGAAGATGCCGGACGATCTGATCCTGAGTTTTTGTATCAAGTCTTGGAAAGAGCGATCGCTGCTGGGGCAACAACTGTTAATATTCCTGATACCGTAGGTTATACTACTCCCAGCGAATTTGGTGCCATCATTAAAGGCATTATTGCCAATGTCCCCAATATTGACAAAGCCATTATTTCAGTTCACGGCCATAATGATTTGGGTTTAGCAGTTGCTAACTTTTTAGAAGCGGTCAAAAACGGCGCTCGTCAACTCGAATGTACTATCAATGGGATTGGAGAAAGAGCCGGAAATGCAGCTTTAGAAGAATTAGTCATGGCTTTGCACGTCCGCAGACAATATTTTAATCCCTTCTTAGGACGCGCTGAAAATTCGGAAGCACCACTCACCAATATTGACACCAAACAAATCTATAAATCCTCCCGTTTGGTTTCCAATTTAACGGGAATGTTGGTACAACCAAATAAAGCGATTGTCGGTGCAAATGCGTTCGCGCATGAGTCTGGTATTCATCAAGATGGAGTTTTGAAAAACAAACTCACTTATGAAATAATGGATGCCCAAATAATTGGTTTATCAGACAATCAAATAGTATTGGGTAAACATTCAGGGAGAAATGCTTTTCGCACCCGTTTGAAAGAATTGGGTTTTGAACTATCAGAAACCGAACTGAATAAAGCCTTTGTCAAATTTAAAGACGTAGCGGATAAAAAGAAAGAAATCTCTGATTGGGATTTGGAAGCTATTGTCAATGATGAAATCCAACAAGCACCAGAGTTATTCCGAGTCGAGTTGGTACAGGTTTCTTGTGGTAGTAACACTCAACCTACCGCTACAGTCACACTCCGCACTCCTAACGGGGAAGAATTAACTGATGCAGCTATTGGTACAGGTCCTGTAGATGCAGTATATAAAGCTATCAATCGGGTAGTCAATGTACCAAATGAGTTGATTGAGTTTTCTGTGCAATCAGTCACCGGGGGAATTGATGCTTTAGGAGAAGTGACTATTCGTTTGCGTCATGAATCCCGCGTATTTTCAGGTCATGCAGCCAATACAGACATTATTGTCGCATCGACTCAGGCTTATGTGAATGCACTAAATAGATTGTATGTAGCTTTACAGAAAGAGATGAAGGAAGAAGTGACAGCATAGAAGGTTGAGAAGGTTTCGGATTTATTCAAACTACAGTAATGTGGTTTGAATTTTTTTATGTGTGTTAAGTAAAGTAAAGATTCTTATCATTTTGATACTAATTTTATTGCACAAGCCTTTATACTCCTTTTCCCCACCAGGTTTTGAAAATCCTGAAAATTCATCAAACCAGATAAATTATCAGTCCTTCTCTGTTCCTGCAAAACTGGACAGAATCTTTCACAGTCCGCATCACATTTAAAGCGTTACCATAACCTGTATCACAATCAGCAATTAAAGGTATATTAATTGACTGCGTGATTCTGCCCACACTGTAAAACATTTCCGTCGCTGTGAGAAAACCATAGTCAGGTAAACCCAAGGTAGAAGCAGCAATCCCAAAACCACTGGTAGCAGCAACATCAAAACCCGCTTTTTCCACCATTTTTGCACTCAAGCAGTCATAAACACCAGGAATAACGATAACTTCAGGACGTGCCAATAATTCGCGCAGTTTTTGAGCAGCGGTTATAGGATTAACTATAAATGGACTATTTTGAGAATACAATAAAAACGGTAAAAACATTTTAGGAAACTTACAGTATTTCTTACTTTGCGTCTTTGCTCCTTTGTATCTTTGCGCGAAATAAAATTAAATCTTTTTCATTTCATATTTAAATTAACCACAAATGAGTAAACCAATAGAAGTTCGCAACCCCCGCACAGGTAAATTTGATTATGTGATTGTTCCTCCTCCACCAAAATTACTTTCCCAGCAATGTCACCGTTTACGGAGAGGACAAATTATATGGCAAAAATTAGGAGTTGAAGGCAGAATTGTAGCTTTAAAAGCCTGGAAACAAGCTATATTATCAGAACGAAATTTATTAACAGAAGCTTTAGTTAGTGATACAGGGAGATTATCAACATCGATTTTAGAAATAGATTCATTTCTTGCAAGTATTGATAAATGGTGTAATTTAGCTCCACATTTATTACAAATAACAGCTAAAAATACATCTATTTCTTTTATCGCTTTACAACAAAGCGCTTCTCCTTATCCTCTTGTTGGGGTAATTAGTCCTTGGAATTCCCCCCTATTGTTATCTACAATTGATACAATTCCTGCTCTATTAGCGGGTTGTGCAGTAATAGTGAAACCCAGTGAAATCACTCCTCGTTTTGTTGCCCCTTTGATGACAACTCTGAATACTATTCCGCAATTACGTGATGTCTTAAACTTTGTCGAAGGAGCAGGACAAACAGGGGCAGATTTAATAGAAGATGTAGATTTAATTTGTTTTACAGGTAGTATAGAAACTGGGCGTTTAGTTGCAGAAGCAGCAGCGCAAAAATTTATTCCTGCCTTTTTAGAATTAGGTGGAAAAGACCCAGCGATTGTTTTAGAGTCAGCAGATTTAGATTTAGCAACTTCAGCAATTTTGTGGGCTTCTGTAGCTAATACGGGACAATCATGTTCAGCGATTGAAAGAATATATGTGGCTGAATCTATATTTGAAGAATTTTATCATCAATTAGTTACTAAAGCTCATCAATTGAAACTGGCATACCCGACTATTGAAAGTGGAGAAATTGGTCCCATTATTTTTGAGAAACAAGCAGCTATTATTAATGATCATCTACAAGATGCTATTTCTAAAGGGGCAGTAATTCACTGTGGTGGTAAAGTAGAAGAATTAGGTGGTGGTTGGTGGTGTCGTCCCACAGTTATCACTGAAGTGAATCATTCTATGAAAATTATGACTGAAGAAACATTTGGCCCAATCATGCCAATTATGCCTTTTTCTACCATTGAAGAAGCGATAAATTTAGCTAATGATTGCATTTATGGACTTAGTGCTGCTGTATTTACACAATCAGAAGAACTAGCTATAGAAGTTGCTGATAAAATAGAAGCAGGCGTTATTAGTATTAATGATGCCGGATTAACTTCATTAATTAACGAAGGAGAAAGAAATGCTTTTAAGTTTTCTGGACTGGGAGGTTCACGTATCGGTACAATAGGATTAAAACGCTTTTTACGGAAAAAAGCATTGTTAATTAAAACTAACTCTAATAAAGATCCTTGGTGGTTTAATAATGGGTAGTGGTAAATATGTAGTGATAATAAAATTAGGCACTACAACAAGAATT
>JBAXRM010000189.1:0-8658 GCA_037131225.1 Nostocales cyanobacterium ELA583
CCACTTAAATTAAGAGAATTTTATCTTATTTTTTTCAAAATGAGAATTGCTGGCTCATATTCCTATTATTTGTAAATCACTAGATAACTGTGCTGTTGATGAAAAGTTTAGTTCGCAATATCAACAAGCAAAAGATATGGCTGTTACTGCTCAAAAGTTGTCCGAGAGTGCCAAGAATGTGGAAGAATTACGAGCATCTCAACAACAGTTACAAGATGCGATCGCTCAACTAAAAACTATACCAACATCTGCTAAGGTATATGATACTGCCCAAAAGGAACTTTCCGATTATCAAAGTCAATTAACCAAGATACAACGTCGTTTAGATAAAGAAAATCAAGCGATTGACTCCATTAACCAAGCCAAACAACAAGCTCAAGATGCAGAAGAACAGATGAGAAAGGCTAATGAACCTGAAGACTATGAAGCGGTTAAGGAGAAATGGGATAAGGCACTGGCGATTTTAAATGATATCCCTTCTGATGTTTTTATTTCAGTTACTAATCTGAAAAACAGTTATGAGTCAAAAAAGGAAGAAGTAGTTGCTATAATTGAAGATTTGAACAAGCCAACACCATCACCTGAACCAACACCTACATCAACTCCTACACCTGATCCCACTCCAACACCAACTCCTACTTCTGAACCGACTCCAACTTTATCAGATACAAAATGGGACTATAGTGTTTTTAATTCTAGAAAAACTTACAGCGATCAAGAAATACAATATATTTTGAAATCAGGAGCTAGATATGATGATTCTAATAAACAGGTAGAGTGGATAGTTGATGAAAAAATTAACTGTTTTGGAGGTTCTCAACTTTCTGATGGCAGCAGACTTTGCTTCAATTTTAAACTAGGAGTAGAGTTTAGTGCTGTATTTAAGGATATAGATGGAGTCACTATTGGTTCTCAGGTTCTTTTTGAAGATGGAGGGAATAATCCAAAGCGAGAAGGAAATATAACTACATATCGCTATAGATATATATTAAGCATTCCCGATTCAGTGTGGTCAAGATGGTCAGAAGTTAGTCAAGTTATTATTACTAAGTAGTGGTTGGTACAAAATGAATAAATTTCAACGTTTGAAAAGTGCTTAGGTTTTGTACCTGAAACCATCCTATATACTGGGTGTTGAAAACTCAGGTTTATTCAGTAAACATTGATATATCCATTGACTCATATTATGACCTAAAGTATTACCTGGTATTGCAGCTTTAGATGAAGCGTAAGCTGTTAATGGGATGCGATACTTATATAATTAATAACAATCTCAGTAGTGTCGTATTTAGATCCCCGACTTCTTAAAGAAGTCGGGGATCTGGATATTCACAAATAATTTAAAATAGTAGATAGTTTTAGCAGTACCAGAATTATACAAGTGATGATGTAATGGCAAGAATTGAAGAAATTTCCGTCAAAAACTATAGGGTTTTGCAAAATATTACCCTCAAAAATATTAAACCTTTCTCAGTATTCCTTGGACCTAATGGTAGTGGCAAGACCACCTTTTTTGATGTAATAGGTTTTCTTTCCGATTGTATCACTACCAATGTGAGAAAAGCCTTAGAAAAACGGGGAAGATTTCCAGAAGTTATCTCTCGTGAGAGTGAAATTCAAGAAATTGAAATTGTAATTAAGTATCGTGAAAATAAACAATCTCCTATTATTAATTATACAGTTGCTATTGCTTTACAAAATGGAGTGCCAATAGTATCAAGAGAAACTCTGAGATTGGGACGAGATATTCATGGCAAACCCTTTTATTATTTGAAGTTTGAGAATGGTGAAGGTGAAGTCATTAGTGGGGAGAATCCAGAAATAAATGACAGCAAAATTCATTATCAAATGGATGATCCTAGTTCTCTCGCTATTAAAACTATTGGGCAACTATCAGATAACCCGCGCATTGCTAGTTTACGACGTTTTATTGAAGGATGGTTTCTCTCTTATTTTATCCCAGATCAAGCCCGTCAATTAACAACTGCTGGTGCAATGGAACATCTCTCTCGTGAAGGAGACAATATTGCCAATGTAGTTCAATACCTTGCTGATGAATATCCAGAAACTTTATCTAGTATTTTGAAGTTATTAGCCAGCCGTGTTCCTCAATTAGAAAAAGTAGAAGCTCAACCAACAATTGATGGTAGACTGGCTCTTTTATTTAAAGATAAACCTTTCAATAATCCATTTTTAGCTAGATTTTCTTCAGATGGAACACTAAAGTTATTAGCATATTTGATATTATTAAATGATCCAAATCCTCCCCAATTAGTTTGTATTGAAGAACCAGAAAATGGTCTGCACCACAAACTTCTTGATTCATTAAGTGAAGAGTTACAGGCTTATGCACAACGCTCACAGGTATTTGTTTCTACTCACTCACCATTTTTTGTTAATACCATTAAAGATGCTAAACAACTATGGATTTTTCAACGTGATGATAATGGCTATGCAACTGTTACCAGGGCTGACCAAATCCCTAATGCTAAACATTTTATAGAATCCGAAGCAGGTTTAGGTGATCTCTGGTCTGAAGGATATCTAAGAGGATTACCCTATTAATTATAATTACTGATTATGCACATACATTTTTTAGTAGAAGAATCTTCCACTGAAATTGCTTTAAAGTTTATTGTTCCTAAAATTATAGGTAATATTCATACTTTTGAAATACACAATTTTGGCAATAAAAATAACCTTTTAAAAAAATTACCTGAACGGATGAAAGCTTATGCTAATTTTATACCTGATGATTGGCGAATTGTAATTTTAATAGACGAAGATAGAGCAAATTGTTTAGAATTAAAAAACAAACTCTGTGATGCTAGTAGTATTGTAACCAAAAAGAAAGGAAATATTGTTCTTTATAGAATTGTTGTAGAAGAACTTGAATCTTGGTTTATAGGTGATGTGGCAGCAATTAGGGCTGAATATGAAAAAATTCCTGCTTCTTTACCCCAGCAAGCCAAATTTCGTGATCCAGATGCGATCAAAGGTGGTACGTGGGAAGAATTAGATAAAATCCTCAAAAAGTATGGCTATGAAACAGGGTTACAAAAAATGAACTTTGCTCAAAAAGTATCTCCTCATATGGATGTTGAAAACAACCAATCTAGAAGTTTTCAAGTTTTTCGTGATGAATTAAGAAAAATCATCAATTACAATTAATGACATCTCATTAAATAAATTGACATTGAAAAACCGTTTAATGGTAAATCATGAAAATAGAAAGTATCGGTTATGCTGAAAATTTCTCAAAAGAGGGTGAAAACTTAGCAATGGTGACAGAATTTTTCTGTAGAAGTAGAAGACACCCTGATATTTTCCAGAAAATCATTGAAAAGTTAAAACAAAGAATCCCTGGTATAAGCCAAGTTGATTCTAAAATTACTGAAGAAGGGCGGGTATTACTGCGGTTTAAAGATGGCGATTTTCATGATCCTTTTTTAGCGCGATATGTTTCTGATGGAACTATCAAAATGTTTGCTTATTTGATACTTTTGTATGATCCAAAACCTCATCCTCTGCTATCTTTAGAAGAACAAATTACAACATATATGAATGAGGGTGATAAACCAATTAAAAAAGAAGCTCAACTTTATGATAAAAGTCATATATTAGTTGCTGATACCGAGTTATTAAGCGATAGTAAAAGATAAAAAATCCCAATTGATGAGATTGGGAATATCAAATCTTGAATAAATTTGTTGCGGTATTTGCCCAGGAGTAAAGAAAGATGATTTAACTCATACCATTAGCAACTGGGTGGAAATAGAAGGCAAAACCCAAGACAGTATAAGCTGCTAAGAGTAATGTCCCTTCCAACCAATTAGATTTACCATCAGAACTAATGCTATTAGCAATTAGAACGGAGACAGCAACTGCTACTAATTCAAATGGTTGGAAATCTAAATCCATAGGTTGGCCAATTACCCAACCGGCAATTACTAAAACTGGGGCTACAAATAAGGCAATTTGCATACTTGAACCCACAGCCACAGACAAAGCTAGATCCATTTTATTCTTCATGGCTACGGTAACTGCGGTAGCGTGTTCAGCAGCATTACCGATAATAGGAACTAAAATTACCCCAGTGAATAGGGCGCTTAAACCTAGTTTAGATGTAGCGACTTCCAAGGAATCTACTAATAATTCCGATTCTAAAGCAACTAACAGCGTACACACTAAAAGCACACCACTCCATAACCAAAGATTGGGTTTTTCATGGGAAACTTCTTCTTCTTCTTCTAATTCTGCGACACCAACTTCATACAAATAGCTATGAGTTCTCATGGAAAATAACAGTGTTAAGCCATAAACCAGAATTAAGACGATAGCTACAGCTAGGGAGAGATTTTGCACAGTTGTTTCACTAATGCCTATGGAGGTATAGTTCATTGCTGTGGGTAATAAAATAGCAATTACTGCCAAGTTCATAGAAGAGGCATTAACACGGGCTATGACTGATTCAAATGTTTGCTCTTTATAACGGATACCGCCTAATAGCATGGATAAACCCATAACTAGGAGTAAGTTACCGATAATTGATCCAGTAATACTGGCTTTGACAACATCAATTAAACCTGCATTCAGGGCAACTAAGGCAATAATTAATTCTGTAGCATTGCCAAAAGTCGCGTTTAAAAATCCACCAATGGTTGGACCTGTTACCACAGCTATTTCTTCAGTAGCTGTACCCATCCAAGCTGCTAATGGAAGTATAGCTAATGCAGCGGTAATAAAAACTGTTAATTCTCCCCATTCTAAATAGTGGGCTGCTAGAGATATGGGGATAAACAAAAGCAAACCGGTGAAAATAATGTTCTTGATTGACATTGTTACCTTGAGTTGAGGATATATCTGCACGATTTCTAAAAAATCATGTGCATTTAAATACCTATCATATCTGTCAAAGATGGTAATTGGGTGATTGACTTTGTTACGCTATTGGGAAATGATCGTGACAAAATTTAGTTTTGTTTCTTAGGTGTTATTTACTGATTTTGTGAGAGAACAATTACAGAAAGGTAGATATAGTAAGAATATTCTGCAAAATTGCACATTTATTTAGATAAAAATATATGACTTCGGCAGCGGAAATCCCCAGTACTTCTGACTCAATATTACGATTAGATGAAAAGGCTAAATCCAGTCCTGAACATGATCCCCTGAAAACTGCTCAAGGTGTTTATGTAACAGTTCATGGACATTTTTATCAACCCCCTCGAGAAAATCCTTATCTTGATGCGATTGAACGTCAACCTAGTGCTAGTCCTTTTCATGACTGGAATGAACGGATTAATTGGGAGTGCTATCGTCCTAATGCCTTTGCGAGAGTCTTAAATGAACGGGGCGAAGTTGTGAAGATTGTGAATAATTATGAATACATGAGCTTTAATATTGGGCCAACGCTGATGTCGTGGTTAGAACGCCATGATGTAGAAGTTTATCAGCGGATTTTGGAGGCTGATGCTAAAAGCTGCGATCGCCTAAATGGTCATGGAAATGCGATCGCCCAAGTCTATAATCACATAATCCTTCCTCTCGCCAATCAACGGGATAAACATACCCAAATTCGCTGGGGTAAAGAGGATTTCCGTTCTCGCTTTGGCCGTGATCCTCAAGGAATGTGGTTGGCAGAAACAGCCGTAGATTATGCCACCTTAGAAGCATTGGTAGTTGAGGGCATTAATTTCATTATTTTAGCCCCTTCTCAAGCCCAGCGTTGTCGTCCTATCTCTACAGAAGATGATAGTCAATGGCACGAGGTGGGAGGTAATCAGATTGATCCTACCCGTCCTTATCGCTGTTATTTGGACAATCAGGAATCGTCAAAAAAATCAAGTCCCTACATTGATATCTTTTTCTACGATGGTCCAATTTCTAGAGATATGGGTTTTAGTGATGTTGTCTACAATTCCCATCATTTTGCCGGACGAATTGGGGCGGCTATCCGCGGAGATCATCGTCAGTCTCAGTTGATTTCTGTAGCTACAGATGGCGAAACCTTTGGACATCACAAAAAGGGGACAGAAAAGACTTTAGCCTATGCCTTTATTGGTGAGTTTCCTCGTCATGGTTGGACAGTAACTAATTTTGCCCACTATTTGAGTTTAAATCCTCCCTCTTGGGAAGTAAAATTAAAGTCGGTGACGGCCTGGAGTTGCGCTCATGGTGTTGATAGATGGCAAGATGATTGCGGTTGTGGCGGTGAAGGGGGCGTGTGGCATCAAAAATGGCGACGACCGTTAAGAAACGCTTTGAATTGGCTGCGTGATCAGTTAAGCGATGTTTATGAGGAATATGGCGGTAAATTATTCCGTGATCCTTGGCAAGCCAGAGACGAATATATTCAGGTAATGCGAGATCGGTCTAGTGCCAATATTAACCGTTTTCTTGCCCACCATCAAACTCACAAACTCCAAGCTGCTGAACAGGTAGAAGCTTTATGCTTATTGGAAATGCAGCGTCACTCTTTGCTAATGTTCACCAGTTGCGGCTGGTTTTTTGAAGAAATTTCTCGTCCAGAGGGAACACAGATTTTGCGTTATGCCTCCCGTGCTTTAGAATTAGCAGGAGATGTGGCAGGTGTGCAGTTAGAGAAAGGTTTTATTAAACGCCTTGGTTTAGCTCCTAGTAATGTAGAAGAATTTAAAGATGGCGCAGAAATATATCGCCAATTGGTACTAACTGCTCAAGTTGAGTTTAAACAAGTTGCTGCCCATTACGCCATTACTTCTATATTTAATCATCACAAAAATACGATCACTGAACAAGAGATAGATGAACACGCCCATACTCATAATCAGCGTGTCTACTGCTATGATGCCCGTGAACTAGATTATCAGAAGCAGAACCTTGGACCATTAACTATGGCAGTGGGGCATTTGCAGTTAGTGTCAGATATTACTTGGGAAAGTGAAAATTTAGTATTTGCGGTTTTGCATTTGGGTGGTTGGGATTTTCATTGCTGTATTCAAAAGTTTGAAGGACGGCGTAAATATAGTCAAATCAAGGAAAAACTATTTACAGCCCTGCAACAGGCTAGTATCGCTCATGTAATTTTGGTGATGACTAAATTGTTTGGGGATGACACTTTTAGTTTACAAACGTTATTTGCTGAAGAACGTCACCGGATTATGCGGTTGTTAAGTCAGGAAACACTAGCACGATTAGATCAGTTATATACTCAAGCCTATCGTGATAATTACGGTGTGATTATGGCTTTTCATCGGGATGAGTTGGAAGTGCCACGAGAATTACAGGTAGCGGCAGAAATTGCCTTGGGATATCGTTGTTTGACGACATTAAAAGCCCTAGAACAAGATATTGGTGAAGTGCAGTTAAGTTGGAATCTCATGGTAGAATTAGAGGCGATCGCTACTGAAGCCAAACATCTCCGTTGTCAATTAAATATTCCTCATGGCAATCAAATCATTGAACAATTAATAGTTGGTTTATTATGGCAATTATTGGATGATGTCAATAACAAAGTAGATGCAGATATTCAACGTTTGGAACGATTAATTGATGTTGCCCGTGAATTAGATATGGGCATTAATTTAAATCATTCCCAAGAACTATATTGGAGTTGTTTGCATAGTCAAATATTGCCACGAATTACCAGTATTGACAGTGAAGCAGAAACTATTCAATGTCGTCAATTACTAAAATTGGGCAAAAAATTAGCTGTTGATGTCAGTCCTTATTTAGATAAATTGACATAAATTTGCAGGGTGGGCATTGCCCACCATCATATTATTAAAACCTTGATGGATTTCTGCTGTCGCTTAACCCAAAATAGATTTTAAATTGTATCTGGATCTATATTTAATTCTCGCAACTTTGCGGCTAAACGTTCTGCGGTTTCTTCTGGTGTTGCGACTAAGTTTCCTTCTGCTGTGAAATACCGCAATAAACCCTCATTAATTCCCAAATATAACCCTAGCTGACGACTCCACAAATGTCCTTTTTCATTGGCTTCCAGAGGTTGATATTCTCCATCTAATAAATGAAACCCTGCAAATTCTAATGTATAAGGATCAAACCAAAAATAATCCGGTGTGCGGAAGGTATCTTGATAAAGTTGTTTTTTATATTCTCTATCTGTATTAGCTGTGGTTGGTGAGAGAATCTCTAAAATGAAATTAGGATATTTACCATCTTCTTCCCAAACCACCCAACTTTTACGAGTTTTGCGTTCAGTTCCTAAGACAACAAAGAAATCTGGACCTCGGAAATATTCTGATTTTCTCTGATTAGGACTATAGTAAATGGTGAGGTTTCCAGCAGCATAGAAATCATTTCTATCTTTCCACAACCATTCTAGACATTTGAAAAGTAGGATCATCTGTCTTAGATGCAGTTCTGTTTCCACGGGAGGTTCGTCACTATATAAGTCACTAGGAGGGAAAATTACATCTGGGGAGATGTTTTGTGGCAATTCTAATTCTTGAGCAATGATCATAAATATTGATATGGCATCAAGTTGTTATTTCTTGATTATAACATTAATTTGTCTGAATCAGGATATCCAGGATTTTAGGATTTACAGGATTTTTTATTATCTGGATTTAGCGGATTTGAAGATTTACAGAATCTTTGTCTGAATCAGGATATCCAGGATTTTAGGATTTACAGGATTTTTTATTATCT
>JBAXRM010000190.1:0-8650 GCA_037131225.1 Nostocales cyanobacterium ELA583
AATTAATCCAAACAATAAGGGAAAAATTCTCACAAATGAATACAGAGGAATTAATTCAGAAGTTATGGGCGCAATTATCACAAATGAATACAGCGCAATTGATCCTAATTAGTTTACTAATAACTATTTTAGGAACGGGAATATTATATGTATTTTTATCTTGGATATTACGTCCCATTTTTCGGAAATTTGAAAGTGATATTGCAATTGTCAGTTTAAATATATCTGTTGATCCTATCCTGATTATCTTTGCTATTTTTAGTGTAAAAGCCACTTTTGATAGACTGGCTGCTGTGAAAATTTTTCCAGTGATAGAACAGATATTGACGATAATTATAATTATAACTATTAGTTCTTGGTCTGTTCAAATATTTGACAAAGTTTTTATCTACTACCTCAAACAGTATACTCAAAAAACTGAAGCTATGTGGGATGATGTCCTTCTTCCCCTGCTATCAGCCGTTGTTCCTCCATTGATATACATTACTGGTGCAGTTTTTTTGATTAGCTCTTTGGGAGTTGATTTAACTGGAATTTGGGTAGCTTTGGGTGGTGTTACTTTTGTCCTGGGTTTTGCACTTCAGGATATTTTAGCTAATTTTTTCAGTGGTATTGTCTTACTAATTGATACTCCTTTCCAATTTGGTGATATTTTACTGCTTGAAGATGGTTCAATTGGAATGTTACGTCGCATCGGCATTAGGGTAACTCATCTATATATATTTAGTAATCATTGTGATGTTTATATTCCTAACAGTATGTTGCAAGCTCAAAAAATCACAAATTTGAGTCGCCCTACCTCTATGTATTATCAATCTATCTTAATAGAAATACCTTCTGAATGTCAGATGGAGGAGTCTAAAAAGTTAATGGAAGAGGTTGTATTAGCTCATCCAGATACACTTGGAGCTATAGATATTAAATTAGAGGTGATAGACGAATACTATAGCTCTAAAGAAAATAACCCTGATTTAATGAAGCAGCAAGAATTAGGTAAATTACGGTTACTGGCGGAACAAGAAGTTGATGTAAAATTAGAAGAAATTACTCAATCTCTTGAAGCTTTAGTTGTGACTATTCAGTTTGCTGAAAAAGGAGGAATGAACCAAGAAGAAGTAGAAAATATTCAACAAGAATTTCAAGAAATTCTCATCCTTGTTGGGTTTCAATTACTCGAAGACACAAGTAATAACTCAAGTGGTGTTAATTTTGAAGAATATAATCAAGAGGGGATGATTGAGTTAATTAGAGAATGGTATCGTCTGTGGATAAAAGATCCTAATTTGTTGTCTGAAGATGAATCCTTTATTTCTGAGCAATGGGAACGCAAAATTAATTTATTAAAGCGCAGATTCCAGCGATTATCTCAAAAAATTTCTAATCCACAAGCCGATGAAACTCGTTTAGATGATTATTGTACAGAGTTAATTCAGTGGCTCAAAGGAAAATTAAAAGCACCTCAAAAAAGATGGCAAGAACCACAAATTAGAATGATTGGGATGAATCATGATGAGACTGGCTACTTCCTGGAGTTAGAGATTACGTTTTTTGTGGATGAGATGACACTGGAAGAAGGGAAACGTGGCGATCGCGTCCGCAGTCAGATTTATGAAGAGATCTTCAGTCATTTCAGCAATACTTATCTTAACTGGGATGGGATAAAAGAAAATAACAGTGATCAATCTCACTCAAAAGTCTTGACTGCGGAAGATCATAACGGCATCCGAGTTAATGGTAGATCCGCAGAATCTCACCGTCTTTAAAGGTTAAGGCGTTAATTTCTGCGGAAAAAACCCAATCTTTTCCTTTCTTTGATATTTGGTAGAATTTCTACCTGCTGAATTTCTACAATTGGTTCATTCTCAAATGTTTCCTGGTTCCCAATAGGTTTTTGCTTGATTACAACTAAGGTAATATCATCAAAAACCTTTTGTTTGCCAATGTGTTGTTTAAGATCATCAATGATAGCTTGTTTAATTTCTTCTGCCGAACGATGCCAATTTTCACTAATAACTTCGCATAATTTCTCAATTCCATATTGTTTTTTATCCATGCTGTAAGCTTCAGGAATGCCATCGGTATAAAGGACAATTCCATCACCTGTATTTAATTCAATTGTGGTATGGTCAATAAAATCAATAATCTCCTCCTCTAACCCAATGGGAAATCCTAAATTCATGGTGTTAATTCGCTCTGTTTGACCACCATTGCGAATTATAATAGTTTCTTCATGTTGACCACTAATACTGACTTTACCTTCTGAATAAGTGAGAACAACTAAGGTTAAATTTTTCTCAGAATTCATTCTTTGGACATTCTTATAAATAGTCCTATTCAGAACATCTAAAAACTTGACGGGATCGAGTTCTTGAATTTCTTTCAGCGTGCGGATTGCCGTTTGCGTCATTACCATTAAAATGCCACTTTCCAATCCGTGTCCGGTAACATCACCGATGGCAATTGTGACTAAATTATCTGTATATAAAATATCATAATAGTCACCCCCGACTTCATCAGCGGGTTCCATATAACCGGCAATTTCTAAAGCTTCTATTGTTGCTAACTCCTCTGGTGTGGGCAAAATCATCCGTTGCATTTGGCGTAACATTTCCAGTTCTTTACGCATTCGCAGGTTATCGGATTGGAGGATTGCTTCAGCTTCATTTCGCTTGAGGAGATTCGCATAAGCTTTAGAATGGTAACGAATTCGCGCTATCAACTCTGCTTTGTCTGGGAGTTTCACTATGTAATCATTAGCACCCAAGGCAAAAGCTTTGGCTTTAATCACTGGTTCTTCTTTACTAGAGAGAACGATGAGAGGAACGTTTTTAGTAGGAGAATTTTCGGCACGTAAAAAGCGCACTAAGACGAGTCCTTCCATTTCTGGCATGACTAAATCCTGTAGAATGATAGTTGGCTGACAGGATCTGGCGATTTTAAGAGTTTCTGTCGGGTTGCTACAGTAATGAAAGGTGATATCCTCTTCTGAAGCCAACATTCGCCGCACGGCTTCAGCGATCATTGGTTGATCATCTATGAGTAAAACTATAATTGGATCTTTTGTAATTACTTCTGTCATAATCGGTTAATTGAATAGGAGTCAGGAGTTAGGAGTCAGGAGTCAGGAGAAAGAAGAAGCAAGAAGGGTTAGCTTCAAATTTACGCGGTTATTTTTGGTGAAAATGCAAGGGTTTTAAACATCTATTGTCAATAATCTGGCACTTGTTTGCTTATAAAACTCTGTAAACTTTTATCTATCAACGTTTCTGCTTTCCTTCAACAAGCCCTACTTGTTTAAAAACTGCTGTAAATTTGTGGCTATGCTTTCTAAAGATAATACCTGAATAGCGGCATTTAATTCGACAGCGGCTTTAGGCATTCCATAGACAATGCAACTTTCTTGATTTTGGGCGATAGTATGCCAACCTTGGAGTTTTAAAGCACTTAATCCTTCTGCACCATCTTTACCCATGCCTGTAAGTAAAATTGCCGTTCCCTTCTTTTGCCAATTTTGGGCAAGACTGTGAAAAAATACATCTACAGAGGGACGATAGGGATAATCAATGGGATTTTTGGTATAGGCTAAGGTTAAATCTGGTTTTAAACAGAGATGATCATTTGTTCCTGCTATTAAAACTGTACCTTTTTGCAAGCGATCGCCCGCTACTGCTAATCTTACAGGTAAGGGTGTTTGCTGGTTTAACCAGTCGGCAAAACCACTGGAAAAATGGCCATCAACGTGCTGAACAATGGCAATAGCAGCATTTATATCGGTAGGTAATTTAGCTAAAATTGTGGCTAGTGCTTTGGGTCCTCCTGTAGAAGAACCAATTGCGACTAATTGCATGGATGTAAACAATGAATTTGTTCGTTCTAACTGAACTTTTTTAGATATAGAACTATTTTTAATTAATTTGGCAATTGTAGCGATTTTATCTAATAATTTATCAGCCATAGCTGCATATTTATTTGTATCTATTATTGGAGTATCAACAACATCTAAAGCCCCATAACCCATTGCTGTATAAACTTGGGAAATCTGATCTGCTGTGCTGCCACTAACAATGATAATTGCACAAGGAGAATATTTCATAATATGTTTTGTGGCTTCTACTCCATCCATTACAGGCATCATCAAGTCCATTAAGATTAAATCAGGCAGATTTTCCTGACATTTACTAATAGCTTCATTACCATTTTGAGCAGTCCATATTACTTGATAGTGTGGCACAGATTGGATAATTTTTCGGATTATGTTGAGAGCGATCGCTGTATCATTGACAATGGCAATTTTCATAGATTAGGTAATAGGAATATCCAAACTTCAGGTAGATTGCTATAATTAGAGCAAAACATATTACTCCTTATGACTGTCAGCATAACTATTAATTTACCAGAAAGTTTAGTAGAATCTGCCCAGCGGCTTGGAGAAGCTACGGCGCGAGGTATAGCAGATGTTTTAGTTGATACATTGGAAATCATGTTACTTACCTTTGATCATCTCTGGGCAGTGAGCATAAATTCAGAAATTAACCATCTTCCAGATCATGAAATAATTGAGTTAGCTAATTTAAAAATGGATAGTTTACAAAATCAACGTCTGGGAGAATTACAAACTAAAGGAAAAAATACAGGGTTGACAGAAGCAGAACGCTATGAACTGTTAGTTTTAATGTCTATTTACCAAATTGGACAATTAAGAAAGTCAGCCGGACTAGCTGAAGCAGTACGACGAGGCTTAAAAAATCGATAGCGTTCGCGGTAGCGCAATGATTTCAAACTCTTACTCTCTGCGACTCTGCGCCTCTGCGCCTCTGCGTGAGGTAAAATCATATTCTGAATCAGTAACGCCGAAAAATCCTTTAATTCCCAATTAAATCAACCACTGCATTAATTAAAGTATCATCATGAAAACTACTCTTAGTTAAATAATAATCAGCACCGGCTTCTAAACCTTGCATTCTATCTTCTTCGCGGTCACGATAAGAAATAATAATGATCGGTAACGAATTTAATCGAGAATTACCTTTGATTTGTTGAACTAATTCAATACCATTCATCCGGGGCATATCAATATCACTAATTACTAAATCATATTCCTTAGTCCGTACCGCATTCCAACCTTCCACACCATCCACAGCAGTATCTACTTCATAACCATGATTTTCTAAGAGTTTGCGTTCCATTTCTCTAACAGTAATAGAATCATCAACTACTAATATTTTGCGGTGTTGCGTCGCACTTTCTAATTCAGCTTGCATCATTACCTTGGATAAATTTCCACCTTTGAGGATAGTATCCATAGAACGTACCATATCAGAAACATCAATTATTAAAATAGGTGAACCATCTCCTAACAAAGCAGTAGCACTAATATCAGCAACTTTGCCTAAGCGGGGATCTAGGGGTCTAACAACTAAATCTCGCTCACCTAAAAACTTATCTACTACTAAACCATAAGTGCTATTTTGGTCACTAATTACAATAATGGAAACTGAACTAATTTCTTGTTTAACCGCTGGTAGTTCTAAAACTTGATGGGCAGATATTAAACCAATATTTTGGGAATTCATAGTGAAATATTGGCGATTTTCTACATAGGTTATTTCTGATCTTTCCAATGTGACAATTTGGTCAATTCTCGCTAAGGGAATGGCATAAGGTTTATCAGAAATTTCTACTAATAATGTTCTCACTACCGACAAAGTAAGCGGAAGTTGGAAGTGAAAACTTGTCCCTTTTCCTTGTTGAGAATTAGCGCGTACTGTCCCGCCTACATCTTGTGCCATACTTTTGGCAATATCCAAACCTACACCGCGTCCAGAAATTTCTGTCACCTGTTTAGCAGTAGAAAACCCAGGTAAAAATAGAAATTCCATCAATTCTGCATCTGAAAGTTGCACAGCCATATCTGCCGCTATTAAATTCTTATTAATAACTTTCTGGCGTAATTGTTCCCGATTTATACCTTTGCCATCATCACTAATAGTAATTGCTAACATTCCTCCCCGATGAAAGGCTTCTAAACGAATTGTTCCTTCAGCCAATTTACCAGTAGCAAGGCGTTCTTCTGGCAGTTCCATACCATGATCTACAGCATTTCTGAGAATATGGGTTAAAGGTGCTTCTAATTTTTTGAGAATATCCCGATCAACAGGTGTAGATTTACCAACAATTTCTAACTTTACCTGTTTATTTAATTTTCGTGCCAAGTCCCGAATCATGCGGGGAAAACTTTGTAAACCATCTTCAAAAGGTCTCATGTGGGAATTAATTACTTCCCGATAAAGACGGTCTGATAAACTAGCAGTCCGACGGACATATAACTCTAATTCATTCAAATGATCAGTTATATAATCAATACATTCCTGTTTCTGCTGTCGGGCTTGGACTAAATATTCTTTACCTTCTTGTTCATATAAATTCTGATCTAGGGATTCTTGTAATTGTTCTAAACGGCGAGAAATATCCAACATCCGCGACTTTAGCGATATCATCGAATCCGCAAATGGTTGTAACCAGTTAGCCTCAATCAATGATTCTCCTGCTAAACCCATAATCCGATTTAAATTATCTGCACTTACCCGCACTACACGATCTTGATTACTGGCTATATTTTCTTCTTTATGAGTAGCAAGTGGGGACTGGGTATTGGTAATTGGAGATTGGGGACTGGTAATTGGTAATTGGTAATTAGTAATTGGTGCATCTGGTGCTAAAGCAGTGTATGCCTTTTCCTTTGTGCCTCCGGGTTGTAAAATTGTTGCCACATCATCACGAATATTTCTAAAATCGGCTTGATGTTGTCCTAACCAACCGGGTAGTTCTGCATCACTTTTTTCGCTAATATTTTGCAGCAAATCTACCCCTTGAAGTAACACATCTACATCATCGGGAGTTAAAATGATAGTCTTACCTTGGGCAGCGACAAAACAATCTTCCATGACGTGGGCTAATTCTACCACCCCATCTAACCCCACAATTCTGGCTGCACCTTTAATAGAATGAGCAGCCCGCATTAAAGCTTCTAATTCCTGTGATGATTGGGGCTTGCTTTCTATGGATAACAGTCCATTATTCAGAACAGTAACTTGCGCCTCAGCCTCTAATCTGAATAAATCCATCATTGAATTACCATCACCACTCATTGTTGATAATTCAATGGAAACTGGGGAAAAATCAACAGCAACAGGAGGGGAATTATTTATAACGGTTTCTCTATCAATTCTTACCTGTTCTCTGTCTTTTACTTCTTGTTCCCTATTCTCTATTTCTTGTTTGGGATCACTTCTTAACTGTTCCCTGCCCCCTACTTCTTGTTTGGTGTTACCTAAATTAGCAATAGTTTGTTGAGTATGATTCCAATCTTCAGCGTGATCTGTCATCCATGAATCTAAATTACCTTCATCCGCTTTACTCATACTCAAAAATAAATCAGCAGCATGAAGTAATGTATCAATCTCTGATTCTTTTAAAGTTATGCTTTGTTTCTGAACAGCAATAAAACAATCTTTCATCAACTGCACTAAATTGGAAGCTACTTCCATTTCCAGCACACTAGTAGTTCCCAAAAGAGCATGAACCGCTTGGATGGCTTGCTCAATTTCATTCTGAGAAATCGGCTGATTTTTCAATCCAGGAAGACATTGTTTCAGAATAGTAACAGTAGTCTCTACTTGCTGACGAAATAGGTCTAAAAAGGTATAGTTGCTCATGGATAATTGATAATTGGGAATTACAAAATTTTGTGATTGAGGGTATAAAACAATAAGTCAGAATCAAGATAATTTACCTTGTTACTTTCCCAATATACAATTCCTTTCGTGTAACCTGATTCGGATTTGGTAATAACAACGGGTGCATCTTGCAATTCGTTGAGATGAAAGCGAAAAATTCCATGTACTTCATCTACTGGAAATACCCATTTATCTTCTCCTTGTCCAGCGACAATCATCCGTTGCGGATTAATTGATTTAACTGAGAAATTAGTTTCTTGATTGAGTTTTTTGGTGATATTTTCCTGAGTTGATTGGATATGTAAAAGAGACTGGAGAGAAGCACAAAGCAAAGTTTCCCCCCGAATGTTCACCAATCCTAAGAATAATTCGTTACTACGATGGGGTAGGGGTTGAATAATACAAGGATTGGTAACTTCTTGCAAGATTCGGACTGGTAAGCCTAATTTCTCGTTTCCGAGTTGAAAGATAATGATAGAAATAGCTTCAGCAGTGCGAATAATTGCTTCATTACTATCATAAATATCAGGAGTTGTAGATGTTTCTTCGAGAATGTTAATCCAGTTTTCGAGATAATCTACTGGTGCTTCTCTTTCTAATAAACTATCACCGACTGCTGCATAAACTGGACATTCATAGCAATGAATGACGGCTTTCAACTCACCACAAGTGCGATCGCCCTTAACACCTATTTTATTCCAGCAATCATTGAAAATTGGCTGTTCACTAGTGGCAGGATCTAATATTGCCTCATCGCTGTCTTTGTCATTGCTGATATAACTATCTTCTTGCATGGGCATTACTCTTTTTTACTTAATTTTTGACTTGAAAATAAGAAATTTCTGAACGCAATGATTGCGCTGCTTCTTCTAATTGTTCTAAAGCCCCGTTAGTTTCCCGTAAAGCATCAACAG
>JBAXRM010000191.1:0-8594 GCA_037131225.1 Nostocales cyanobacterium ELA583
TAAAGCCTCTCTCCTTATAGGGGAGAGGTTTACAAGAGGGGTTAATTTATACCTTGAAAACTTTTAAGACATCCTCTTAAAACAATAAAAGAATTAGTGATCAGTTTAAAAGAATCGGAATTTATTACAAGTGAGCTTGTGACAGTAGAAGATGCGAAATGTGGGCTATAAGAATTCTTTACACAAACTATTGTAGATTTATCTAATTAAACAATTCCTTTTTGGCAGAGATAACGGTAAGCTAATTATAACAATATTAAATAAAGATAAATTTCTTTGTCTGTAGTCACTACATTCATAGGGATCAATGCTAAGTGGTGGGGTTTCTTTAAGTTTTGCTACAAAATATAGAGGTAATTGAATGGCTCAGTATTTTCTAGACACTGTTTGGCTGATTCCTGTTTATGCTTTAATAGGTGGGCTTTTAGCCATACCTTGGTCACCGGGAATCATTCGCAAAACGGGTCCTCGACCTGCGGGATATGTGAATGTGGTGATGACCTTGTTCTCCTTTTTCCATGCTATCTTTGCTTTCGCCGCGATATGGAATCATCCAGCTAAAGAAGTATTTATTCCTTGGCTATCTACAGCAGGTTTAAATCTGACTATTAACTTAGAAATTTCTGCTATCAGCGTAGGTGCGTTAATTATTATTACCGGCTTGAATTTGCTGGCGCAGATATACGCTATTGGTTACATGGAAATGGACTGGGGTTGGGGACGCTTCTTTTCATTATTAGGGTTATTTGAAGCAGGTCTGTGTGCGTTAGTTCTGTGCAACAATTTGTTTTTTACCTATGTAATTCTAGAAATCCTCACCTTGGGAACTTACTTATTAGTAGGTTTGTGGTTTAGTCAGCCTTTGGTAGTGACTGGGGCGCGAGATGCTTTTTTAACCAAACGGGTGGGAGACTTGTTTTTATTAATGGGTGTCTTGGGACTTTGGACACTTTCAGGAACTTGGAATTATACAGAGTTAGCTGAATGGGCTGCGACTGCTAATGTTGACCCGACAATTATTACTTTAGTATGTTTGGGGTTGATTGCTGGACCTATGGGTAAATGCGCTCAATTTCCCTTACATTTGTGGTTAGATGAGGCAATGGAGGGACCTGTTCCCAGTACAATTTTACGGAGTTCGGTGGTAGTTGCCAGTGGGGCATGGGTGTTAATTAAATTACAACCTGTGTTTAGTTTATCTCCTATAGCATCTTCGGTGATAGTAGCTATTGGTGCAGTGACAGCTATTGGTGGGGCATTAATTGCGATCGCTCAAATTGACATTAAACGCTGCTTATCCTATTCTGTCAGTGTGTACATGGGCTTAATCTTTATTGCCGTAGGCACACAGCAAAATGAAGCTGCATTATTATTAGTCCTCACTCATGCCTTATCCGCTGCATTATTAGTCATGAGTACCGGGGGAATTGTTTGGAACAGTGTCACCCAAGATGTTACCCAACTCGGTGGATTATGGTCACGTCGTCCCATATCCGGTTTAGCATTTATTATCGGCACATTAGGTTTAATTGGGTTTCCCCCTTTAGGTAGTTTTTGGGCATTATTCAAACTAGCTGATGGTTTATGGGAAACACATCCGACTTTAGTAGGAACAGTTATTGTTGTTAATGCCTTAACTACATTTAGTTTAACCAGAGAATTTGCTTTAATTTTTGGTGGTAAACCCAAACAAATGAGTGAACGTTCTCCCGAAGCTATTTGGTTAATGGTTTTACCAATGATGATTTTATGTGGCTTTGTTTTACACCTACCTTTAGTATTGCAAAGTTTATCATTACTTCCCGATTGGGCAACATTAAATAAAGATGTGGCACTGTTATTAATTTGGTCAAGTATCTTCGGTTGTAGTATTAGCAGTATCATCTATTTAGGCAACATTCCCAAACCAATTCGTTTACCCTGGCAAGGTTTACAAGATTTATTTGCTTACGACTTTTACACTCCTAAACTTTACAAAATCACCATTATTTTTGGTGTTGCCCAACTTTCTAAATTTGCCGATATGCTGGATAGATTTGTAGTTGATGGTATCGTCAACTTTGTGGGTTTATTCTCTCTGTTAGGTGGTGAAGGCTTAAAGTATAGCAATAATGGACAAACTCAATCTTATGCCTTAACAGTCCTTTTAGGAGTCGGTGTTTTAGGTGCTTGGGTGACATGGCCTTTCTGGGGAATCCAGTTCATGGATTTAATTTTCTAAATATCTATGATTTAGATTGTTGATAATCATATTGTTGATAATCATTTAAAATGATGATTACCATCTAAATCATATTAGAGATAATTCCATGATTAAGAAAAACCTTTCTCGCAGAAATTTACTCCAATTAGGTACAAGCGTAATTAGTGCTGGTGTAGCTGTAGGAGTCTCTTCTTATATAGCTACACCCAAACCAGCCACAGCTAAAAACATTGTTACCCCTGACTAAGCACTAAAAGCATTACTCGATGGTAATGATAGATTTGTCAAACAAAAGCGTCGCTATAAAAATCAAGGTTCTGCACGCTTACAGGAAGTAGCTAAAGGACAAAAACCCTTTGCTTCTATCCTTGGTTGTGAAGATTCTAGAGTCCCAGGAGAAATAGTTTTTGATCAGGGTTTAGGCGATTTATTTGTTTGTCGTGTTGCTGGTAATATTGCCACAGCAGAAGAAATTGGTAGCTTAGAATTTGGGAGTTTAGTATTAGGATCAAAAGTGATTATGGTACTAGGCTATGAAAGATGTGATGCTGTAGATGCCGCAGTTAAAGGCGCACAAGTACCAGGGCAAATTGGTAGCTTATTGGCAGCAATTAAGCCCGGTGTCGAGAAATCTCAGGGACAACCAGGAGATAGATTAGAAAATGCCTGTAAAGCTAACGTTTTGGTGCAAATTGAAAAATTAAAAGCATCACCGGTTCTAGCTGAATTAATCGCCGCCAATAAACTCAAAATAGTTGGTGGTTATTACGATTTAGATACTGGTAACGTTAGTTTAGTTAGTTAGTTAATTCATTTAAATCATGGCTCTTCGGTACTTACTATGCTAAATTAACCAATAAAATCTTAAAATCCTTGCCATATAAGGATTATAGGTTAATTCATCGGTTAATTCGACATAAATTTGGCATCAAAAACAATAAAGTCCTTTGTTTATAAGGATTCTGGGGTAAATAAACTCATATTTGGCATAACAAATACCGAAGAGCCAAAATCATTTAAATCAATTACCAGTTATAAATTACCAATTACCAATTACCAATTACCAATTAATAAATATGTTGAGTGTTTTAATTTGGCTACCGATTATAGCCGCTATAATTATCGGTTTTTATCCAGCAAAAGATGTTTCTGCAAATCGGATTCGATTAGCATCTTTAATCGTGACGGGTTTAGTTTTGCTGTGGAATTTGTTCATTTTGTTAAAATTTGATATTAGTAATCCAGGGATGCAATTTACAGAATATCTACCTTGGAATGAAACATTAGGTTTGAGTTATCAATTAGGAGTTGACGGATTATCAATATTAATGTTGCTATTAAATAGCTTCCTGACTTGGATTGCTATTTACAGCAGCAGCAAAGATACAGAACGCCCTCGGTTATTTTATTCCCTGATTTTGTTAGTTAGTGGTGGTGCTGCTGGTGCTTTCTTGTCAGAGAATTTACTTTTGTTCTTCCTATTTTATGAATTGGAATTAATTCCCTTTTATTTACTAATTTCCATTTGGGGAGGAGAAAAACGGGCTTATGCAGGGATGAAATTTCTGATTTATACAGCTATTTCCGGCGCGTTTATTTTAGCCACATTTTTAGGAATGGTGTGGTTAACAGGTTCTCATAGTTTTGCCTTTGATGCTGTTGCAACTCAAAATATTTCTGCGGGAATGCAATTAGTATTACTAATAGGAATAGTTGTTGGTTTTGGCATCAAAATTCCTTTAATTCCTTTCCATACTTGGCTACCAGATGCTTATGTTGAAGCTTCTACACCTATCGCTATTTTGTTAGGGGGAGTATTAGCAAAGCTGGGAACTTATGGACTATTGCGGTTTGGCTTGGGAATGTTTCCCCAAACTTGGCATATTATCGCCCCAACTTTGGCAATTTGGGGGGCAATTAGCGCGATTTATGGGGCAGTTGTAGCGATCGCTCAAACAGACATAAAACGCATGGTAGCATATAGTTCTATCGGACACATGGGCTATATTTTACTAGCAGCCGCAGCAGCCACACCATTATCATTAGTCGGTGCAGTTGCCCAAATGGTTAGTCATGGTATTATCTTAGCTATTCTCTTCCATTTAGTAGGCGTTATCGAAACTAAAGTTGGCACAAGAGAATTAGACAAACTTAATGGTTTAATGAGTCCAATTCGCGGTTTACCTCTGATTAGTGCTTTACTCGTTTTAAGTGGTATGGCTAGTGCAGGTATTCCTGGTTTAACAGGTTTTATTGCCGAATTTATTTCCTTTCAAGGTAGTTTTTCAACCTTTCCTATTCCCACACTTTTATGTGTAGTTGCATCTGGTTTAACCGCCGTTTATTTTGTGATTCTTCTCAACCGCACCTGCTTTGGTAAACTCCAAAACAACTTAGCCTATTATCCTAAAGTATTTTGGGCGGAAAAAGTACCTGCGTTAATTTTAGCATCTCTAATTGTTTTTTTGGGAGTACAACCAGTTTGGTTAGTGCGTTGGAGTGAAACTACAACTACCGCAATGGTAGCGGCAATTTCTACCACAGAAAAAACCGTAGTTGCCTTGAAGTAATTATCAAAAACCATGAGGGTTTAGCAATGCTAAACTCCCTACAATTATCTCATTATCTCGTTCCCAGTCTCTGACTGGGAATGCTATCACAGAGGCTCTGCCTCTAATATTATTGAAGGCAGAGCCTTCAGCAATTCATTCCTATACAGAGTATGGGAACGAGAAAAAAATCTTTTCCACAATCAAAACATTTATTAATCAACAAAAAAATATTATGGTACAAACTCCAGAAAAACAAACTACCAAAATCCCCCCTTCTAAACACGAATTTGCAGAAATTATTCATCGCTTAGAAGCTGGTGGTTCAATGTTGCCAGATACACCAGAAAATTTAATGCAAATCATCGGTATTTATAAAGCTTATGCTGTACCAATGGATTTCTATTGGCGAGATTTACTTTACATTGCTGAACAAGTATTTTTAGACCCTTTACCCGCTTTTAAATATTTCTTACCCCAAGAATATTTAGACTTACATAATCACTATGCTGGTGATGATGCTGATTTAAGAATTTGGCGCGGTATAGCTACTGCACACCCAGAACTTTTGGAATTTATGCAAAAGGGTGAAACTGGCAAAATGCCCAAGATTTTCCATCATTTATTCCATGACAGAATCAACATGGAATTTGCGGAAGCTTGTATGCAATCTATGTTGTGGCATCGCAAAATGTACGCACCAGTTAATCAATTTGATGCTTACTTAGATTCAGAAGAATATAAAGCTAATGCCGATAAAGCAATTAAGGCTTATTTTCGCAAAAATCCTTTAATGTCAGCACTCTATAAACTGTTTCCCGATATGTTTTTGGAACAGTGCCGGATGATGTCCTATTATTCTAATCTCGGACTTTTCTGGGAAGTGATGGCACCTGTATTTTTTGAAATGTCAGATATTTATGATGAAGGTGGTTTTAAAGGTGTCCCTGATGCCATGGACTTTCTCGTAAATGGCATATTTGCAATTGCCGGTCGTCCGATTTATCATCATGTTTATATTGATGGTGAATGTTATGAAATCATCCCCAAATCTAAAGGTTTTACTTGGCTATATGAAGCCGCATTACCCTATGTAGAAGCTGTTTTTTACCGCACAGCACCATTTAGAGGGACAAAGTCTTATAATGCTCAAGCAGGACAAGTTCCAGAAGATCAAAAAGACTTCCATTATGGGATTCTCTACGCTGATGTATTTCCTGTGGGTACAGCAGGTATTCCTCCCACGTTATTAATGCAAGATATGTTGCACTTTTTGCCTCAATATCTTGTTGATTATTATCAAGAATATTGTCGAGGGGAAGAGGATATTTTGATTCAATTGGGAATTACTTTCCAACGTTCCATGTATAATGTCACATCTGCGGTAATTCAAGCTTTGAGAACTGCACTTTTATATCCTTTAGACGATGAAAACCCCAAGCATTTACAAGCAAATCGGGAATTCTTTGAAATGCAGCTAAATCGCTTTACTCGTACTGATTATGGTATACGTGATGCGGCAAGGTTACGGGATATCCAACGACAGGATTATAGATAATCCCCCCAACCCACCCCTTAAAAACTTGCAAGTAGCTAAAAGGGTCGTACTCAAATTAATTAGTCCGTTCAATACTATTGCCAAAACCCTGCAACAGTATTGATATTGTCACGATTTTATGGGATTTCAGACCTATTTAGGAAAATTGGCAACAGTATTGTTATTGGCAAATTGTATAAAATCATGGTATGAAAAAAGATTCAATGCGGTTTTAAACGCCCGTGTCGCTTCCCTCTCAGCCCTAAAGGGACTGAGTTTCCCACATACCGCGAGGTCTTATGATTATTTGGTAAGATAAATAAGTAATACCCATGATGAAAGTCACAATTACGTTAGAAGAAGACATTCTCAGATTTATTGATCAGCAAGCAAAAGGTAATCGTAGTGCCTATATTAATACACTATTAACAGAACAGCGCCGCAAAATTTTAGAAGCAGAAATAATTGTTGCATTACAAGAAGATGTCAAAGATATTAGAATATCAAACAGAGATTTCTGCTTGGGATAATGTAACTGGAGATGGTATTAATGCCAGAGGGTAATTTAACTTATAAACGGGGAGAAATTCACTGGGTAAATCTTGATCCAACTATGGGAGCAAAGGCACAAAAAATCCGTGCTTGTTTAATAGTTTAAAATGATATTATTAATCAATATGGATTATTAACTATTCCGGTATTTCTGTGCTATAGATGTGGTAGATGGGATGATTTTTCCACGCCTTTTACTCTACCATAGTCTTTCTACTTATTTTTCCTGGTAGCCCAATTTATCCTATGAACAGTTAATATCGTGGGCAATGCTCACCCTACTAAAAATTTCTCAAATATGATTGATAATTTCTATGGAAGTATTATATGATATGCGTTAAAATTTAAATTACTCATGTCTAGAGGTGAAAAATTTATGGTTAAGAAAATTCGCCGAGTTTCCAAATTTATTAATAAGTTACACGATAAGAAATTTTATCATGAACCAGGAACTGCACCAGGAACAATTATTGTTGATGAAAATGCGGAAAAACCAATTATTTTTTTAATTGACTATAACCAAACTGAACTCATTCAGAAGCAAATCAGTTACCCGGAAGAATGTATTGATTATTTGGATACAGAATCTGTTTCTTGGGTAGATGTTCAAGGTTTAGGAAGCAAAGAAATTTTACACCGTTTAGGTCAGTCTTTTGATTTACATCCTTTGGTGTTAGAAGATATTGTCAATATGGTAGAACGTCCCAAAATTGAGGATTATGAAGACCAATTGGTGATTATTGCCCACATGGTTGTACCTAATAATCATACTGGCAGTTTTTATAGTGAGCAAGTAAGTTTGGTATTAGGAAAATATTATGTATTGACAGTTCAAGAAGAACCAGAACATGATTGTTTTGATGGAGTCAGGACGAGAATTGATAAAAATAAAGGTATTATCCGCAGACAAGGTAGTGATTATTTAGCTTATTCTTTATTAGATGCAATTATTGATGGATTTTTCCCGGTTTTAGAACTTTACGGTGAACGGATTGATGAATTAGAAGAGGAAGTAATCATGAATCCTAGTCAACAAACATTGCAAAAAATATATAAACTTAGGCGGGAATTATTGCAACTACGTCGAGCAATTTGGCCGCAAAGAGATGCAATTAATTCTTTGATTAGAGATGGTAGTGAATTAATTAGTGATGATGTCAGAGTTTATCTACGAGATTGTTATGATCATGCAGTACAAGTGATGGATATAGTGGAAACTTACCGAGAATTAGTAGCTGGGTTAATGGATGTGTATTTATCGGCAGTTAGCAATAAAATGAATGAAATTATGAAATTGCTAACGGTAGTTTCTTCTATTTTTATTCCCTTGACTTTTATTGCAGGGGTATATGGGATGAATTTCAATACCGAAAAATCACCCCACAATATGCCTGAATTAAGTTGGTATTGGGGTTATCCCCTATGTTTAGGTGCAATGGCGTTAATTGCTATGAGTCTTCTATACTTTTTTTGGCGACGGGGTTGGCTGACTAATTCTGTTAATTTCCAAAAAGATTCTCACCGCTAGAATCAAAAAAATCACAGTTGGGACAATTTAATCAGTCTGAACTATGATTCTTGTGATCAAGATGATTTTGATGATTTATTTAAGAACAAGTTCTCATCATCTTCATCGCTAAAATCAAAAAAATCACAGTTGAGACAATTTAATCAGTCTGAACTATGATTCTTGTGATGAAGATGATTTTGATGATTTATTTAAGAACAAGTTCTCATCATCTTCATCGCTAAA
>JBAXRM010000192.1:0-8573 GCA_037131225.1 Nostocales cyanobacterium ELA583
CCTGATTCAGACAAATAGATAATCCTGTTCATCCTGAAAATCCTGATTCAGACAAATAGATAATCCTGTTCATCCTGAAAATCCTGATTCAGACAATATTAATAATGTCAATAAACCTACTAATTCCCCATTCCCCTACTGGAGAATATCACTGTCAGACTAACCTAAATATCTATAATTCTCCTGAATGTGTTAGTTTAGCCACCCAAGCCGCAACAGGACGACATTTACGAATAACATCAAATCATCAAAATACAGCAATTGCAGTTTGTTTATGTGAAGATGACTATCCAGGATGGTTATCTGTTCAAGATTGGCAATTTCTCCAACCCACAACAACAATATATCAACCCCAATTTATCTCCACAGCAGAAATTCAACAACACATACCCACAATTATTGCCTTTACCCAAGCCGCAAAAGAGCAAGATAATCATTATCTTTGGGGTGGCACAGTTGCCCCAAATTATGATTGTTCTGGTTTAATGCAAGCTGCTTTTAAATCTGTAGGTATTTGGCTACCCAGAGACGCTTATCAGCAAGAAGCTTTTGTTCAACCTATTGATATTAATCAAACACAACCAGGGGATTTAATCTTTTTTGGTACTCCCCAAAAAGCCACTCATGTAGGTTTATATTTAGGTGATGGTTTGTATATCCATAGTTCAGGAAAAGATCAAGGACGAAATGGTATTGGTATTGACCAACTTTCCCCACAAGGAGATACAGTAAGTCAGACTTATTATCAACAATTACGCGGCGCTGGTAGAGTTGTGAAAAGTTATACTGGTAATGCGTAATTCAGATCCCTGACTTCTTAGAGGTTGTTTGAAAAGTCTAATTTATACTCAAAACGGCTAGAAGCTGGACTTTTTTATCATACAAAGAACCAAGTTCAAAGCCTCTCCCATCATAAAAGCTGCTCCTTTTCCCTCCCTTGTAGGGGAGGGTCAGGGAGGGGTGCGGGGAGAGGTTTACAAGAGGGGTTTTATATTTGGTTCAACTATGAAACGTTTGCAGTATATAACCCGCCTAGCGAATGAAAAGATACCTTCAGTACACTGCGCGAACGTGAGTTAAAAAGAAATTAATTCTTCATTAGTCCACGCAGGTAGACTTGGTTTGTGTAGTGGTGTTCGCGTTAGCGTGCCAGAGTCTCTACATATATTCGCCCAAAACTTTTAAAACATCCTCTTAGTTTTTCACCAATGGAGATCTAAAAATCATATTTCTGAAGATAAAATAAATTTTATAGCCAGACTTAATATCAAAATATTTTCTGTTAAAACCTTTTTTAATAAAAAAAACTTATATTCAAATTAATAGTATTGACATTGGTAGGCATTTTATGATATCTAGGTTGTGTTTGGGACTAATAACCGAAATAGCAGTGTCAATAGTCTATTGTTCGGATTTAATCCCCAAAATGCTGGTAATATCACCCTCCTCAGTACACTAGCTACATAGATATTAATTAATAACTACTCATTAACCCATCAACTTGTGTCATCGTAATTGGATATCTACTATTGTTGATATAGATATCTAAAATTTTAGCCTGTGCTAAAATCAACGTACCGGCACGACGCAGGTGATGGGAAAAATGCCATGTTTGAACGCTTCACAGAAAAAGCCATTAAGGTAATCATGCTGGCCCAAGAAGAGGCCCGCCGTTTAGGTCACAACTTTGTCGGCACTGAGCAAATCCTCTTGGGTTTGATTGGTGAAGGCACAGGAGTAGCCGCCAAGGTGCTGAAATCAATGGGAGTTAATCTTAAAGATGCTCGCATTGAAGTTGAGAAAATCATAGGCCGGGGTTCAGGCTTTGTCGCCGTAGAAATTCCGTTTACGCCACGGGCAAAACGGGTTTTAGAACTATCCTTGGAAGAAGCACGCCAATTGGGGCATAACTACATTGGTACCGAGCATCTGCTGTTGGGACTGATCCGCGAAGGGGAAGGTGTCGCAGCCAGGGTGCTAGAAAACCTCGGTGTAGATTTGACCAAGGTGAGAACCCAAGTGATTCGGATGTTGGGAGAAACGGCGGAAGTTACGCCGGGTGGCCCCTCTGGTCGCACTAAAACCCCAACTCTCGATGAGTTTGGATCAAACCTGACCCAAATGGCTATTGATAACAAGCTCGATCCTGTGGTGGGACGCGCCAAGGAAATTGAGCGGGTAATTCAAATTTTGGGTCGCCGGACTAAAAACAATCCCGTGTTGATTGGTGAACCAGGTGTTGGTAAAACCGCCATCGCTGAAGGTTTAGCTTCACGCATCGCCAGTAAGGATATCCCCGATATCTTGGAAGATAAGCGTGTGGTGACACTCGATATTGGTTTGCTAGTAGCGGGAACTAAATATCGCGGTGAATTTGAAGAACGTCTCAAAAAAATTATGGATGAAATCCGCTCTGCGGGTAATGTCATCCTAGTAATTGACGAAGTTCACACCTTAATTGGTGCAGGTGCAGCCGAAGGGGCGATTGATGCAGCAAATATCCTCAAGCCAGCTTTGGCGCGGGGTGAATTGCAATGTATCGGTGCTACTACTTTGGATGAGTACCGCAAACACATTGAGCGGGATGCAGCGTTGGAAAGACGCTTCCAGCCTGTAATGGTGGGTGAACCTTCTGTTGATGAAACAATAGAAATTTTATATGGTTTGCGCGATCGCTATGAAGCACACCACAAGCTAAAGATATCCGATGAAGCATTGGTGGCGGCTGCCAAGTTGTCTGATCGTTATATTAGCGATCGCTTTTTGCCAGATAAAGCCATTGACTTGATGGATGAAGCTGGTTCACGGGTGCGCTTGATTAACTCCCAACTGCCGCTAGCAGCTAAGGAATTAGACAAGGAACTCCGGCAGATCTTAAAAGAAAAAGATGATGCAGTCCGTTCCCAGGACTTTGATCGGGCTGGAGAATTGCGCGATCGGGAAATGGAAATCAAAGCCGAAATCCGCACTATTGCTCAAACTAAGAGTAACGGTGCTAGTGGTGACGGTGTTGAACCTGTAGTTACAGAAGAAGACATTGCTCACATTGTCGCTTCCTGGACAGGTGTACCGGTGAACAAACTCACCGAATCTGAGTCCGAGAAGTTGCTGCACATGGAGGACACCTTACACCAGCGCTTGATTGGTCAAGAAGACGCTGTGAAGGCTGTTTCCCGCGCTATTCGTCGCGCTCGTGTTGGGTTGAAGAATCCCAATCGGCCGATTGCTAGTTTTGTCTTCTCTGGACCAACTGGGGTAGGTAAAACCGAATTGGCCAAATCTTTGGCTTCATACTTCTTCGGTGCCGAAGAAGCGATGATTCGCTTGGATATGTCCGAATACATGGAGCGTCACACCGTCAGTAAATTGATTGGTTCACCTCCTGGTTATGTCGGCTACAACGAAGGTGGTCAGTTAACTGAAGCTGTCCGTCGTCGTCCTTACACTGTGGTGCTATTCGACGAAATCGAAAAAGCGCACCCCGATGTATTCAATATGCTCTTGCAAATTTTGGAAGATGGGCGTTTAACTGACGCAAAAGGTCGCACGGTGGACTTTAAGAACACTTTGCTGATTTTGACTTCCAATATTGGTTCTAAGGTGATTGAAAAAGGTGGTAGCGGTATCGGCTTTGAATTCTCTGAAGATGCGACTGAGACACAGTACAACAGAATTCGCTCTTTGGTGAATGAGGAACTGAAGCAATACTTCCGTCCTGAGTTCCTGAACCGGTTAGATGAAATTATCGTCTTCCGTCAGTTGAATAAGTTGGAAGTTACCCAAATTGCCGAAATCATGCTGAAGGAAGTGTTTGGTCGCTTGACGGAAAAAGGCATTGTCTTAGAAGTCACAGACCGCTTCAAGGATCGCTTGATCACTGAGGGTTATAGTCCTAGCTATGGTGCAAGGCCATTACGTCGGGCAATTATGCGCTTGTTGGAAGATAGTTTGGCGGAAGAAATTCTGTCTGGACGCATCAAAGATGGCGATACTGCTCTTGTTGATGTTGATGAAAATGGTATTGTCCAAGTTAGTTCTCAACAAACACGGGAGTTGTTAACCCCTGTTGAGTCTTAGTTAGGTTTTTTAATTGTTAATTGAACGGTGGAGGATTTCGGTTCTCTACCGTTTTTTTTTGTTTCGCGCAAAGGCGCTAAGGAGCAAAGGCGCAAAGAGGAGAAGGAGTGATATATTCGTTATAATGAGTTTTATTGAGGAGTACGGGTCATTCCTACATCTGAGCAAAAAACGCAGTTATTTATTCTGTGTTGTTGGTTAACTAAACTATATTTACCCATAAACTTGGTTCGAGTTGATAAACGTACAGGTAATGTATTTATCCTCGCGGGTGAATAGAATATGATATACTGGTAATGATTAATGGTAATCTGTAAAATGATAGCATCAACTACTCTGAAACTTGATAATTAATAATATAAGGAATAATTACTATGATTGCAAATAGTCATTTAATTTCAGGTGAAACTTTTGCTTTTCAAGACAATTTAGATACAAGTCATAAATCAGCTTCAAATGAAGAAATTAATGAAAAATATAAGAAGGGTGAAATTAGAATTGTTACAGAACAAGCTCGGTATCCATTAGATAGTATACCGACTATGCTTGATAGTAAGAAATATATACTTGATCCTGAATATCAACGTAGAAAAAGATGGGATAATGTTCGTAAATCTAGATTGATAGAATCATTCATAATGAATGTACCAATTCCACCTATTTTTTTATATGAAATAGAATATTCTATTTATGAAGTAATGGATGGACAACAAAGATTAACTGCTATTTATGATTTTTACAAAGGCAATTTTCAACTAGAAGGACTACAGTATTGGAGAGAACTAGATGGTAGAAACTATGCAAACTTACCAGAGCAAGTTAGAAGAGGTATAGATAGACGCTATTTATCGTCTATTGTTTTACTACAAGAAACAGCTAAAAGTGAAGAAGAAGCAGAAGAACTGAAAAGAATAGTTTTTGAAAGACTCAACAGTGGTGGAGAACAGTTAACTCCCCAAGAAACAAGAAATGCGTTACAAAATGGAAAATTCAACCAATTGTGTATAAAACTTTCTAAAAACACATATTTTCGGAAGATGTGGAATTTCCCTTTAGAAAGTGAAGGAGAAGAAAAATTACTGGAAAATGAATCTTATAAAAAGATGGAAGATGTGGAGTTAGTCTTACGCTTCTTTGCTTATCGTCATTGCGATAAGCTGAAATCTTCAGGAGTTGATAAGTTTTTAGATGAATACTTAAAGCAAGCAAATAATTATTCTGATGAAACTAGGAGTGAACTTGAAAGACTCTTTAATGAAACTATTGATTTGATTTATGAAATATTAGACGAATTAGCTTTTAAACCACCAATAAGAGAGCGTAATAAAAACCTTCCTTTAAAAATAGTTTATGATTCAATCATGCAGGTTTTTGCTGAGAAAATCCCATTCAAGCAAGAATTATTAAAACATAAAGAAGCGATCAAAACAGAGATATATTCTGATGAAGAAATGTTATATGTAGCAGAAGAAAATAATCGTTTCCTGTTTGAAGGTAGGTATACCACCAGAAAAGGTTTAGAAGCAAGAATCAGATATTTTCATAACTTTCTACAAAGGTATATTAAATAAAGTTTGATAGAAATTATGAATATACAATCATTGGAAAAATTCAAAAGAGAATTAAATCAAGTAAAAGAATATTTAAAACATATTCAATATGTAAACGATGTAGCTGCTTATTCAGTTCTAGAAACCGATAATGAACAAATCAAAAAATTACTAAATACTCTAAAAGATCACGACAGAAGTTTTAGAACAGATAAACGAATATTTGAATATAAAGCTTCTATTATTTCACTTTATGGACTGCTAGAAAAATATGTAGAAATATGGATTAAGGAATATCTTGATTCCCTACTTAGAGTAGTACCTGAATATAATCAACTGGATAAAAAGATTAGAGATAATCATTTTGAACTTTCTTTAAAATTAATCAATACTATTACAACTAGGGAAAGTGCTAAATATCAGCATCTTACAAAGGAGGAGGTATTAAAGAAGCTAAATGAATGTATCGTTAATCCTAGCAGTTATCAAATTAACACAGAAGCATTTGTTCTTTTATCAGGTAATTTAAAACATAATAAAATTGTAGAACTATTCAGTAAGTTAAATTTAGATTTAAACAATGAATTATCAAAGAATGAAGAACTTAATAATGAAATTGGTTTAAACGCCAATACTATTTCCCGAAGAGGAAAGGATATATTATATAACAAGATTAATGACTTAGTTGAAAGGAGAAACCAAATTGCTCACGGTTCAGAAGAAGTAAATAATGATAATAACTTAGGAATATCTGAGTTAGAACCTTATATTCAATTTCTAGAAAAATATTGTCAAGCCATTTTTGAAATATTAGTTGAACAACTTATCAAGCAAGAATCAATATGTACTTTTCAGAAAATAGAAAATGTGATTAAAATTTTTAGTCATAAAGTATTGGCATTTGAACTTGAAAATTATACTATAAAAGTTGGAGATATGCTAATTGTTGAAACTAAAGAAGGGCAATTTTATAAAAAGCCTATTCTAACAATTCAATTAAAGAACGAATCATATCAAGAACTTACAGTTTTAGAAAAAACAAATATTGGTGTTAGCGTTGAGCCTAAAATAAAAGATAATCAAACATTTTACATAATCAAAAAATAGTGCGATCGCTCTTAGTTAGACTATGGTGGAGAAGTGCGATTGTGCGGAACTCAGTACCACAGGCGATAGCGAAGCGCTCCGCAGGAATCGCTGAGATAAGGTCAGTGAAAAAACAAGTTTAAGAGTTAAAAAGCGGTAGAGTATTAATTACTTTACCATTTTTTATTTTTTAACTTTTAATCATGAGCGGAATTAATCGTCAAATCACTCTTGATGTTAGACATATTGCCAAGCATTTACCAGGAACACCACAAATGCAAAGACTTCTCAGAAAAGGAATTGCCGCTCATGTGTTTAACGATGAAAATACCATGAATCAAGTTGCTCAGTGCATAATAGAAGAAGGTGAGTTTATCGGCACTGTTCGAGATTAGAGATTATGAACGCTATGGAATGTTTTTTACTGAACCAATAGGTTATAGAATTAGTCCAGATGGTAGTAGTATTCCACTTTACTATGGGGAGATAAAAATCAATGCAGACAACCAATACCACGTCATACCCCGCACTAGACCTAGTGAAGAATAACTGGGAATTTACAGAAGTATGGATAGATCCGATGTTATCACCTCCATATATTCTGTTATTACTTTGTGATAGTGAGGAAAATTGTCGAATTTATGATCCAAAACAGGGTGATAAGGTTGTATTTTCTAGTAATGATTATGAAACTGCCAAGTTATGGTTACTAGAAGATGAGTATGAACCATTTGAAGGTAGGCTTTTAGCTTCTGAATTAGTGTAAGTTAATAGATTTTTTATTTCGCGCAATCTCTCTTAGAGATCCCGCAGGGTAGACACTAAGAAGCAAAGTTGCAAAGAAGGTAAGAGGTTTTAATAGAGGATGAAGGATGACATTAGTTAATTATCAAGCAATGACTCTGAAAGAATTACGTCGTTATATTCTCACTCACAGAGAAGATATTGCAGCTTTTCAGTTTACTAACTACAAATTTCCTAATTTAATCAGTGAAGAAATGGAAATGAATAAATTTGTATAGGATAAAATGTGAAATGAGTAATAAGAGGTATTGTAAGTTATGATTTTTACGGATGTGGTGGAAGCAATAAAAGGTTTTTCAATTGAAGAAAAGTTACAAATTCAATTGTTATTGCAGCAATATTTAAGAGAAGAACGCCGCGAGGAAATTTATCAAAATTTGCAAAGTGCGAAGCGAGAAGAGGAAAATGGTGAACTCACTTTTTCTGCAAATAGTGATGAATTAAAACAACAGTTTATTAGCCGTCGTGAACTTATAAAGTTACCTATAGAGGAACGAAAAAAGATGTTAGCTGCACAATCTGATTTAATGTTAGAGCATTACCAGCAAGATAAAGAATGGCAATAATAAAGAAGGTAAACGGCAAATTAATAAATTATGTTATAAAATATAATAACTGATTGTTTAAAAAATACAGATACAATAATAATGATTGAACGCTATGAAAATCAACAACATACTATTTTTTACGGTGATGCTATCAGCATTTTATCAAATCATATTTCTTCAGAATCAGTAGACTTAATTTTTATCGATCCTCCCTATAACATAGGTAAGAAATTTGGTAACTTCCATGATAAATGGGAATCGGAAGAACAATATATAAATTGGTCATATTAATGGCTTGATGAGTGTATTCGCATTCTCAAACCAAATGGTACAATTTATGTAATGACAAGTACCCAAGCAATGCCTTATTTTGACATTTACTTGAGAAAAAAGTTAACTATTCTCAGTCGCATAATATGGCATTATGATAGTTCTGGGGTACAAGCCACAAAATAAGTAGGTTAACAGAAAAATTTAAAGGTATGTAAAGAAAAGTTAACCTATTTAG
>JBAXRM010000193.1:0-8510 GCA_037131225.1 Nostocales cyanobacterium ELA583
AATCCTGAATCCTGAATCCTGAATCCTGAATCCTGAATCCTGAATCCTGAATCCTGAATCCTTGGATTTACTCATAATCCATCAAAACTTGCACCCAATGAGGTGGACGGGGAATAGAATTTCCTAAACGATCTAAAAGTAACCAAGCAGCAAGATGAACTGTAAACAAGTAAATAAAATTATTGAAGAGAATGAGAGCGATCGCACCTAATTGAATTAATAATAAATTGGGAGTCATTAACAATTCCAACTTTAAAAAAATCCATTCAATAATTTCTGTTACCTGGTTAATCACATAAACCCATAAATCCTCCCCCGATAACACAGACAAAAACCACAGCCGAAAAAATACCCCCAAAGTCCCCAATAGCGTCCCCAAAGTAATCGAAACAATCCAGGGAACACGACGATACCAAGTTACCCCCAATAGCACACCCATCAAGCCAAAAGGCATGACAAATAACAAACTGCGGACTGGTCCCATCAACACAGACAACAGCAGCCCAGAAGTCACCGCTGCCATCCAAGCTGCCCGTTTACCCCAACGCAAATAAACCAAAGCAATAGGGATGGGAAAAAATACCCGCAATACTGGACCCAAAGGAAAATAAAAATTAATAAACCAAATTAAACTGGCTGTACTGGCTAAAAAAGCCGTTTCCACCATTCTCAAGGTATTTTCAACTTTGAGAGGTTGGTACTGTAATTGCGTTTGAGAAGGAGATTCAGGAGATGAATCTTTCTCTGGTTCTTCTTGTAGAGAATCAACAATACTCATGCTGGGCAACTAAATTAAACTATAGTTTTTTCCAAAGCTGACCAATCAGGAATCCGAATTCTATCTTGATCCCTCACAATCAAACCCTTTTTTTCCAGTCTTGTCAGCACTCTTGTCACAGTTTCCCGTGCCAACCCACTTAAACTGCTTAATTCGCGGTGAGGTAAACTGGGAATTTCTGTCCCTGTATTTTCTTCTTTTCCTTGTCCTTCCGCCAAAAACAGCAACGTATCAGCCACCCGTGACTGACTATCTGATTCTCTCAACCGCAATCTTCTGTTAACCTGTCGCAGTCTTCTTGCCATTAATTGTGACAATCTCATCCCTGCTAAAGGTTCTGTTTGCAGCAAGGTCACAAAATCTTGGGCAGGTATACTCGCAATCATTGTTGGTGCCAAAGTAATGACATCAGTAGAACGAGGAACTTGATCTAGTGCTGCCATTTCCCCAAATAATTCCCCTCTGCCAATAATATTGAGCGTTACCTCCTTCCCATCTAAATTGTAGGTACGGATTTTAACCCATCCATTCATAATGAAGTAGACTGAACCACCCCAGTCATTTTCCAGTAAAATTACTTGGTTAGCTGGGTGATTGCGAGTTACAAGATGAATCAGAGCTTTTTCCACGCCTGGTTCTGGCAAGCCTTGAAAAAAGGGGGCTGAAATCATCCACGTATAAGATGTGTTATGTGTATTATATCGTTCTTCCATCAGGGCATCTTGATTATTAAAGCTGCTATTATCACAACACTAAGATCGCTATTCTAAACCTAAGTCATCAAATTACAACCGCCTTTAATAGAGATTGTCTCAGATCAGACCAACTATGATTACGTAAAAAAATAAAAATAGGGTTTGTCAATTTTCAGTTTTGTACCTCATTAAAGTGTATACCGCCTTATGGCGGAAGTCAAAATGAATACGGAAACAGCTTTTCAGAGATTTGTTATGGTTAGTTTATTTACGCTAATTTGTATTAATACAGAACGGTATTAGTCAACCACTCACCAAAAATACTTAAAAGCCTGTATCATACACTTTTTTAATTTTTAATTTTTAATTTTTAATTTTTAACTTAGTATATATCCATAAAAAAAAAGGCGCAAAAGCCGACACCATAAACTTTTCCTGTTGTATTCTTGCCTCTGTTCTCGCAAATACTGATTGACAATATTGACTAATATAGAAGTATTATTTGATTTTCGTGTGTCCCTAAGGAGAGTGTATGGCTAATACCACGTAATCTCCTAAACTACGCCCTGCGCTTAAAAACTACCTAAACCTGAATCTTGTAAAATCTTGTTCACTGTCTTTATGAGTAAATATGGCTACGCTATGCAAGCTACCAATAATCAAACCTGATTTATACAAATAATCAGACAGAATTAATTACACAAATTGTTTTCTTGTTCCCTGTTCCCTGTCTCCACCCATGAATTTAATTTTGTCCGACTACTTAACATAATTATCCTTAGAAGTGTCAGTAACAAATTTTGATACTCGAAACTTCCGTAATTGTCAGACCCTTACAAATCAACGTACATTTTTAACCAAGGTAATTTAACGTGACTTACCATACTGATGAAATTCACCAACTAATTGCAGATATTGATCAATTACTGTCTCAAAGCGGTAAAGGTCTTTCTAAGTTCTTACCTAGCCAGGGACAACAGGAAAAGAATATTCTACAACGAGTACGGAACTTTTTGGTACAACTGGGCAATGATGAAGTATCGAAAGATGGTATCTTGGCGAACACAACTGACCCATTATCGCCAACCGCATTTTCATCTCTGTTGACACAATTTAATCAACAGAGTAATTTTCCATCTGCTTTAGAGTCTTCTTTGCATCCACCAGAGCTAAGTAATACCGAAACAGTCCAAATCAAACAAGAACTAAATATTTTACTTCAGCCCTTGCAAGCGGAATTATCCAGGCTATTGGCAGAAAGAGCAAATTTGATTCAGGAAATTAGGCAATTAGAACAAAAGCGACTACAAAACTCTTCATTAAGCCAGCAGTTAGCCAACCAAGAGGAGATGATTTCTGATTTTTTAGAAGTCCTCATGGGTCGTTTAGTACCACATTTAAAATCAAATTCTGGTTTAATAACTAACCCTAATTTGCAGAATTTAGAAGCTATTACCTCTGCTATTCAACCTATTTTAGAATCAGCAGAACGGGTAGAACAGTTAGCAAATTTAGCTCGTAATTTAGATCAACGCCTACTATCTTTAGATGGAACAGTTAATACTGTTTTTGAAGCCCTAGAACGGAATATTAATACCTATTATCAATCTTTGTCTCAAGCATTAGCTAAAATGCACCATGAGGGACTGCAAGGTGAACAGTTGATGGCAAATTTCCTCAATAATTTGACTCAATATTTACAACAGCAAGTATTAATAAATGAGCCTACTATTTCTGATGTAAATACTGAAATAGTTTCAGTATCACCACTATTAGCTGAGTCTCCAGTTGTTACAGAATCAATAGCTTCAAAAGATGTATTTACGGAAACTCCTGCTGCGGAAATAGTGCCAATTGATCTAGAGACAGCGTTGTTGCAGCATCAATCACAATCTGCAAAAGATTTAGAGTTAACAAATACTGATCAAGTAGATGAACTTTATGCAAGTTTCTTTAATAATGAAATTTCTGTACCGCTAGATTTCTCATTTTCTCATGAAATTACTCTTAAAGAAGATGAAGTTTTATCTATTGCTCCCGAACTTGTCAGTAATGATTTATCAGCGCTAGAAATTAACAGTCCAACAGTTTCTCCTATAGCTGATAACACTATATTGGTAGAACCAAAAGAAAATTTACTGTTGTTACTAGAAGATGATCATGATAACTACGAGCCACAAGAAATAATTTCTCCTGTTTCTACACAGAATCAAATTACATTTTTATCAGAAAAAACAGAAGTAGAGCAACTTCAGGAAGAAGAAGAAGAAGAAAATTCTGTTGATACAATTATAGTTTTGACTGATTTATTAGTAGATACTAGTAATGAAAAAGTCACAATAGAAGTTCTCAATAAATTAAATAATTCAAAGATAGAAACAGAAAATCAATATCTACCTTTGGATAACTTTGTTGTTGCTGATTCTGAAGAAGATTTACTGTCCTTGTTGGATAATGATGATCTTGGTATCCCAGAAATTGTTTTAGATGCCCAGCAGTTGCAACAATTAGACCAAGATTTAGCTAATTTTGATCAACCATTAAATTATTCTGGGGAATCTATAACTAAGTTAGATTCTGAAAGTCAGGTGGATAATGTAACTATAATCCCCAGTCAAGAAGTAGATTTAAGTTTAATAAATCAGACATATATAAAAGATGAACAAGAAGATTCCTCCCAATCTTCAATTACCAATCAACAATCTCCAATTACTATTCCTCAAACCTCAATCCCTAATGATGACAATACTTCTCTTATCCCTAGTGATAGCTTAAATGAAACTTGGTATTTAGGAATTGATATTGGGACAACGGGAATTTCTGCTGCCTTATTGAATCGCTCTAAATTGGTAGTTTATCCGATTTATTGGTCAGCCGAAAATCAAGCTATTGGTGCTGGTTTTCAGCAATCATTCCGGTTACCAGCAGAAGTTTATTTACCGAGCAATTCAGGTTCTCATCAGGGAAAAAGTGGAGAATCAGACTTTTCTCCTCATCTTTATTCGGCACAGTTAAAGCCTTATTTACAAATAGCAGTTCCCTACCAGCAAGAACGACAAAAATGGGAACCGATGTTGCAATTAAATGAGTTTTCCGCAGGTCCATTGATTTGGGTGGTGCGATCGCTTTCTAAACTACTATCAACTCTTAGGTCTAGTCAAACTAGTACCACACCAGCTTTAATTGCTAATGCTGTGGGGATGAACAAACCAACTTTTTCCCAAGTAATTAAGAATATTGCTGGTGTCATCTGTACTTGTCCTTCTAATTGGACTGAACAATATCGCTTTAATGTTCGGGAAGCAATTGTCACCAGTGAACTTGTATCTCATCCCCAACAAATCTTTTTTGTAGAAGAAGCGATCGCTAGTTTACTGCCAGAATTAAACAGTGCCAATGGTCAATCTATCCAAATCAGTGAAAATCAAGGTTTACGACCTTTAAAAACTAGCGATTATCCTCTATTAGGTAACACCTTAGCAATTAATATTGGGGCGATGCAGGTAGAAATGACCTTAGTAGATATACCAGCAAATCTTCAACAATTGGCACATAAAGACTTTATGCTGCACAATTTTGCCTACTCTGGTAAAGGCATTGAACAGGATATTATTTGTCAGTTACTACTACCACCAAAATCTCGTCAACCCCGTGAACCTGGACAATCTCATCATGAACCAGCGAATGCTAATCCTTGGCATTGGCAACCCTCAATTCCTGGTTTAGACCAAATGCAATTTTCTAACTTGAATTTAGCAGCTTTGGCACTTCCTAAAGTTGGAGAACCAGATACAGAAGTGCGAATTCGTCTCCAACAACGTTTAGAAAGTTCCCTGCTGGGACAAGCTTTATTAGATGCGGCTTTGGCCTTGAAATTGATTTTACAGCACCAAGAAACCTTTACTCTAGAATTCGCCGACCAACGCTGGGTATTACAACGCCGAGATTTGGAAAGTCAAGTTTTTGTCCCCTTTGTCCGTCGTCTCAATCGAGAGCTTAACAAATTATTAGTAGCCCGTGGGATTCCCACCGAAGCCATTAATCAAGCCGTCCTCAGCGGTGGTGTGGCTTCAGTCGGCACTATTAACCGTTGGTTACGGCAAAAACTGCCCAATGCCAAGATTATTCAAGACTTATATCTGGGTGAAAACGGTGCTCCTAATTGTAGTCGAGTTGCATTAGGTTTAACCATGTTACCTTTGCATCCCCAAATTTTAGACATACCTAAACAACAATACACAGATTATTTCTTGTTTTCTGAACTGCTAAAATTATTACCCAACCGTTCTTTATCCTTTGGTGAAGTCTTGCAGTTATTTGAAAGTCGTGGTGTTAATACCCGCATCTGTCAACAGCGATTGTTAGCTTTCTTGGAGGGTGAACTACCACCAGGATTAATTCCTACGGCTTTAGATTACCTATGGCTTACCCAGCACTCCCAGGAAAATCTGGACTATCAAAAAATTGCTTCCCTCACAGTAGGTATAAACTCTCCATCCCTATTTGAAAAACAAGGTAATCTTTCCTATCGTCCCAATTTTGAACAAGTCCGGTTATTATTGCGTTATTTAGATGCCATCAAATCCAGTACCGTACAATCTCTAGAAGAACCATATAGTTATTCATTACTTAGTCAAGTATAGGATATATACTCAAAACGGTTAGGAACTTTACTTTTTCTTGACTAAAAAATTCAGTTCAAAGCCTCTCCCCGTTCACCCCCGTTCACGGGGAGAGGTTTACCAGAGGGGTCAAGTTTTAAAGCGTTTGCAGTATAGCAGAGAGTGGAGAGATTAAAAGTCGTTTTGATGCTGTTTATTTAAGTTCCCTGAACCCCTATTTGGTAGTTTTTGGAACGTTAGATACAATCAAAACGTCACTGGACATAGGATTCAATGGTAAAACGCCAGGATCTTGCTTCTCCCTAGAGAAGACATATAATAACGTTGATTAACAGTTTTCAGGCTTTTGGATGGGATAATAAAAATGAATAGCCAAGCAAAAATAAAAATAAGATACCTTTAATGCGGATATTCAGTTTTTAAAGGTGATACTATCATCATCAAAAGGTTTGACAAAATCCTATTTTGAGAATTGATAGTTGATAGCAAATAGCTACCATAAGTTTTTTATAAATTATATGGACTGCTATATAACTAAAACCGGTTATTGGTGCATAAATCTCACAATTTGTCTATTTTTTGGCATTAATGAAATTATTGAGGGTAGGAGTGATCATGAAATTATTAGTACGTTGGGGCTTAACATTGGGTTTGGCTGGCAGTGTCATGTTTGGCAACATATTGGGAATAAATAATTTGCAAGCCCTAGCTCTACCACAGGAGCAGGTGGTAAAAACTTTACAAGAAGTACCTGTTTTTACCCTGACTAATCCCAAAGGAGAATTCGTAGTTATCTCCAAAAAAAATCAATCTAAAACTATTTCCCAAATAGGCTTTTTCATTAGCAAGAAAGATGCTCAAACTTTCCTAGAAAATCGGCTTAAAAAAGAAAATTCTCAGTTAGCAAGCACTATTCAAATCACACCTGTTTCTTTAGCAGATTACTATAAATTAGTAGTAGAAAATAATAAGAAAAAAGACTCTAATTTAGTTTTTGCTTTAGTCCCTGCTCAACAACAGGTTAACCTGGCAACAACTATGTTGAATAACACTGGTAAACCAGACAAAAAATTTGAGGGTATTCCTTTGTTTGTGCCAAAATTCAAGAAAGAAAATAGCTATCTGACAATTCCTCAAGGTCAGGAAAGGTTGATTCCTTTCTATTTTGAAAAAGAACAAGCAGTGGCTCTTTTAGAAGCCTTTAAAAAAGCTAAACCAAAGGAAGCCGCTAATACCGAAATTCAGGTATTAGATTTGTATAACGTGATTGAAACACTCAATAGTAGTAATGATCCCAACAGTAATAAAATTTTATTGTATCCATCACGGGAATCAATAGAATTTCTTCGTTCTCTAGTTCCGAATCAACCCAAAAAATAGAAAATAATCTTTACCTTCTGATATGTTAGAGCTAAATCAAATAGTTTCTGGATTAGAACTTTGGCAATGGCGAAAAACCGCAATTCAAGCAGCTATAGCCTCGGACATATCCCCAATGGAGGTAGATTGGTTATTATTAACAATAGCTAATTTAGACCGTTTGGCACTGCGTTTAGAGTCTTTCAAAACATGGCATCAAATCCCCCTGCAATTGTCTTTAACAGAATTAGAGAAATTGTGGCAAAGGCGATTATATGATCATTTACCAGTTCAGTATATTGCGGGGACAACAGCTTGGCGAAAGTTTCGACTCACAGTTTCTCCTGCGGTCTTAATTCCTAGGCCAGAAACAGAAATATTGATTGATTTAGCTATAGCTGCTACTAATAATCAAATGCAAGTAGGTCACTGGGCGGATTTGGGGACTGGTAGCGGTGCAATCGCGCTGGGACTAGCTGAAGTATTCACAAATGCTATCATTCATGCTGTAGATATTAGTCCAGCCGCTTTAGCTATTGCTCAAACCAACGCGGAAAATTTGGGTTTTCGCCAACGGATTCAATTTTATCAAGGTTCTTGGTGGCAACCCCTAGAAACTCTCCAAGGTCAGGTTAGCGGCATGGTATCAAATCCGCCCTATATCCCTAGTGATACTGTCCTCACTTTACAGCCAGAAGTAGCTAAACATGAACCCCATTTAGCCTTAGATGGCGGTATGGATGGTTTAGACTATATTCGTCATTTAATTGCTGTTTCTCCTGATTATTTGCGTCCTGGTGGGGTGTGGTTAATAGAAATGATGGCAGGACAGGCGGAAACGGTGCGAGAATTATTGGCAAATAATGGCAACTATCACAACATTTCCATTTATGCTGACTTAGCTGGAATTGAACGTTTTGCAGTAGCTTTTAAACAAAATTCCTAAATCAATAGTAGGGCGCAGAGAGCGGGTGGGATACCGAAAGATAGAGGAGATAAGTAATTGACACTCTCAGGGCTAAAGCCGCTGAGATTCTTGGTTCAACGAGTCCACTT
>JBAXRM010000194.1:0-8486 GCA_037131225.1 Nostocales cyanobacterium ELA583
CTTCCCTCTCAGGGCTAAAGCCACTGAGTTTCCCACTTACCGCGAGGTCTTATAAAAGACGATCAACATAAAATAATAGTACATTTATTCTAGGATTTCTCAAATCAGCAAACCAGGAGTTATTATTGCTGTTTGCAAATTTCTAGCATTTAATGTTGCGATCGCTCCCCAAACTTCGCTACAATGTCAAGGCTGTGGGTACGTTCAAAATCGCTGAGAATCAAGCTACACTTTTATGAGCCACCCTGCGATACCCAAATAACTAAGATTTTACCAAGAAAAGCGAAAAACAATGGCGAAACGTGTGCAATTAGTTTTAACAAAAGATGTTACCAAGCTGGGAAAACTCGGCGATTTGGTAGAAGTAGCTCCCGGTTATGCTCGTAACTATTTGATTCCTCAGAGTTTAGCCGCTCGTGCTACACCTGGTCTGCTCAAACAAGTAGAACGTAGACGTGAAAAAGAATATCAAAGACAATTAGAACTCAAACAACAAGCAACTGAGCAAAAAACAGCTTTAGAAAATATTGCTGGTTTAAAAATTGCCAAGCAAGTTGGTGAAAATGAAGCTATTTTCGGTACTGTTACCACCCAAGATATAGCAGATGCAATTCAAGCAGCAGCTAGTCTAGAAATAGATCGTCGTGGGATTACCATTCCCGATATTAGCCAATTGGGTACTTACCAAGCTGAAATCAAGCTCCATTCTGAAGTAACAGCAGTAATTAACATTGAAGTCGTCTCTAACTAACGGGGATACAATTTTGGATTTTAGATTTTAGATTTTAGATTGACTTCAGCAACTAAGCCAAGAGCTTGTCAATTAATTTGAGATTTTAGATTTATCCTTGAATAAATTTAGGTGCTGCGGACATTTTTAAATTTTCAATCTTTAATCCAAAATCCAAAATTTTAAATTTTATGGCTGAAGAACTAAGTTTTCAAGGTGATGGTAGTAATCGCGTCCCACCTCAAAACATCGAAGCGGAGGAAGCCATCTTAGGGGGTATTTTACTAGATCCAGAGGCAATTGGTCGAGTGAGCGATCGCCTAGTTCCAGAAGCTTTTTATATTAGCGCCCATACAACCATCTATCAAGCCGCCCTCCGTCTGCATACCCAGCAAAAACCCACAGACTTACTTTCCATAACCAGTTGGTTGACAGACAATGATCAATTAGCGCAAATTGGCGGTAGAAATAAATTAGCAACATTAGTAGACCGCACAGTTTCAGCGGTAAATATTGATGCTTTAGCATGGTTAGTCATGGAAAAATACCTGCGACGGCAATTAATCAAAGCCGGGAATGAAATTGTTCATCTTGGTTTTGAAACAGAAACAGAATTACCAATAGTTCTGGATAATGCCGAACAAAAAGTTTTTAACGTCACTCAACAAAAAACCCAATCGGGACTAGTTCATATTGGTGACACCTTAATTAATACTTTTCAAGATATTGAAACTCGTCATCAAGGTATTGCTTTACCGGGAATACCTTGTGGTTTTTATGATTTAGATGCTATGACTAGCGGTTTTCAGCGTTCTGATTTAATTATCGTCGCTGGGAGGCCGTCAATGGGCAAATGTCTCAGTTATGATTCAGAAATCGTCTTAGCAGATGGACAAATTGCCACAATTGAAGAATTATATCAGCAACGTCAAGGTTCATTATTAACCTTAAATGACGATTGGAAATTTACCTTTACCCAACCATCTGCATTTGTAGATGATGGAATTAAACCAGTTTTCCGCGTAACAACTCGCTTAGGTCGAGCAATTGAAACTACAATTACTCACCCATTTTTAACTATTAAAGGTTGGCAAAAATTAGAAAATTTGCAAGTTGGTGATAAAATTGCCATCCCTCGCAAAATAGATGTGTTTGGGACAGAAACTATCCGCGAGTGTGAAGTCAAATTATTAGGATATTTAATTGGTGATGGTGGTTTAACTAATAGCACTCCTAGATTTACAAATAGTAACCCATTACTGCAAACAGATTTTTCCCAAGCAGTAACTGAATTTGGTGGTTTGTCAGTAAGATGGGAAGATTCCCAAGGACAACGGACACCATCATTATGTGTTAGCGGAGACTTGGAATTTATTGGTAATCAAAGACAGATTTTTGCTGAAACTCTGAAAACAGTTATTTGCTCTCGTTCATTATCTGCTAAACAATTAAGTCAGGAACTAGGTGTAACTCCATCTTTAGTTTGTATCTGGCAAAAAGGAGAATGTGTACCAACTTATGATACTTTTCAGCTATTGTGTAAAACTCTCGAAATGGAGTTAGAAGAATTTGCACCTCATGGATTTGCTAGTATCAGAAAGTCGAGCAAAAATGCTTTGACAATTTGGTTAGAAAAATTAGGTTTATGGGGTAAAAATGCTCATAATAAAACCATACCAAATATCGTTTTTAAATTAGAAAAATCACAATTATCCTTATTCCTAAATCGTCTCTTTGCAACTGATGGCTGGGCTACTTTACTTACTAGTGGTCAATCACAATTAGGTTATGGTACAGTCAATGAAAAATTAGCAAGACAAATTCAACATCTATTATTAAGATTTGGAATTATTTCTGCATTGAAAAAGCGATCTGTAAAATATAATAATACCCGTAGACCAGCATGGCAATTAGATATTACTGATGCCTTATCTATTAAAAACTTCATTGCAGAAATCGGCATTTTTGGCAAAGAAGCAGCATTAGCAAAAGTGGCAGAAGCAATATCTCAAAAAAGATATCAAACCAATCGTGATCTGATACCTATAGAAATTTGGGAACAGATAGCAACAGCTAAAGGTAAGGAAACTTGGAGCAGTTTAGCTCAACGGGCTGGGATTAAAAGTTATACAAATATCCACGTCGGTAAACGGGCGTTAACAAGGGAAAGATTATGTATTTTAGCGACTGCTTTAGACAATTTACCACTGCAACAATTAGCAAATAGTGAGGTATATTGGGATGAAATTATTGCTATTGAATCAGTAGGTAACAAACAAGTTTATGATTTAACAATTCCCGAAACACACAATTTCGTTGCTAATGATATTTGTGTTCACAATACCGCATTTTGTCTCAATCTAGCTCATAACGTTGCAGCGAGCTATCAATTAGCAGTTGCAGTTTTTAGTTTAGAAATGTCTAAAGAACAGCTAGTACAAAGACTATTAGCTAGTGAAGCAGGAATTGAAAGCAGTTATTTAAGGAGTGGCCGCATTAGTCAAACCCAATGGGAACCTTTAAGTCGTGCCATTGACAAACTTTCAGAAACCCCTATTTTTATTGATGACACGTCAAATATTACAGTCACACAAATGCGAAGTCAAGCGCGACGATTGCAAGCCGAACAAACTAAAGAGTTGGGATTAATAGTAATTGATTATTTGCAATTAATGGAAGGTAGTAGTGATAATCGTGTCCAAGAATTATCGAGAATTACCCGTTCTTTAAAAGGTTTAGCGAGAGAATTATCTGTACCAATAATTGCGTTATCACAGTTAAGTCGTGGGGTGGAAGCAAGAACTAATAAACGCCCAATGTTATCTGATTTAAGAGAATCGGGCTGTTTGACTGGCGACAGCTTAGTCACATTAGCAGATAGCGGACTACAATCACCAATTAGAGAATTGGTAGATAAATCCAATTTTGCTGTTTGGGGATTGAACGAAAATACAATGAAGCTAGAAAGGGCGATTGTCAGCAATGCTTTTTCTACAGGCATAAAATCGGTATTTACTTTAAAAACTCGATTAGGAAGAAAAATCAGAGCTACAGCCAACCACAAATTCCTCACGATTCATGGCTGGAAAAGGCTTGATGAATTAGGCACTAATCAACATCTTTGTTTACCAAGGTATTTACCTGGTTCTGGCGAACAAACCATGACTTATGCTGAAGTTGCGCTATTAGGGCATTTAATTGGTGATGGTTGCACATTACCACGTCATGTCATACAGTACACTACAAGAGAAATGGATTTGGCTGAAACCGTTGTATCTTTGGCGAAAGAATTATTTGGTGATGCGATTTCTCCCAGAATTTCACCTGAACATAACTGGTATCAGGTTTATTTGCCTGCAACAGAGCGACTAACTCATGGAGTTAGAAACCCAATAGCTAAATGGCTGGACTCTCTGGATATTTTTGGATTAAGGTCTTACGAGAAATTTGTTCCTCAAGTGTTATTTCAGCAGCCTGAAGATTTAATAGCCTGCTTTCTAAAACACCTATGGAGTACAGATGGATCTGTAAAATTAGTAGAAGGGAAAAGTCCAAGACCGATTGCATATTATGCAAGCAGTAGTGAAAGACTAGCTTTTGATGTTCAGACACTTTTGTTAAGATTGGGAATTAATGCAAAACTCAAAATGATTCCTCAGCCTGGTAAGGGTAGAAATCAATATCATGTAACAATTACTGGTAAGCCAGACCTTGATTTATTTATTAAAAAGGTTAAGGCAGTAGGAGAATACAAACTAAGTTCATTACAACAAATTTCTGATCATCTTGAAAACTCTATTCATAACACTAACAGAGATGTAATTCCTAGAGAGGTATGGAAAACACTTGTTGTCCCTTCAATACAAGCTATTAATATGACAACGAGAGAACTACAATTTTCTTTGGAAACATCCTATTGTGGTTCTACGCTTTACAAAGCAAACTTAAGTAGAGATAGAGCTTTGAAAGTTGGCAATATTGTTCAATCTAAACAATTAATTGCTCTTGCTAATAGTGATATTTACTGGGATGAAGTTATCTCAATTGAATTAGATGGAGAAGAAGAAGTATTTGATTTAACAGTTGATAAATTACATAATTTTATTGCTAATAATATTATTGTTCATAACTCAATTGAACAAGATGCGGATATAGTAATGATGTTATACCGTGATGAATATTATTCACCAGATACTCCAGATAGGGGAATTGCCGAAGTAATCATCGCTAAACATCGGAATGGACCGACAGGAACAATTAAACTATTATTTGATCCACAATTTACAAAGTTTAAGAATCTAGCTAAACCAAATAATAATTGGTAATATGTCAACAAAAAATTATTTCAGCTTGATATTACTATTTATCTCTATTAATATTGGTAGTATTCAGAAAATAGCCCAAGCACAAACACCAGTTCCCCAAGTTACTACCACTAAACAAATTTGTCCTGCTCAATTACCGTCAGCAATCAATACTATTATTAATAGTCCTCAATTTAGTCGAGTTCGTTGGGGTATTTTAGTTAAAAAATTATCATCAGATAATATTCTTTATAGTCAAGATAGCCAAAAATATTTTATTCCTGCTTCTAACATGAAGCTGTTTACTACCGCAGCCGCATTACAACAATTAGGAGCAGATTTTCGGATTCGTACTTCTATTTATGATGATGGTAATGGTATTTTGCGTGTTGTGGGAAGGGGAGATCCTAGTTTCAAAAATGCTCAATTAACAACATTATCAAAACAATTATATCAACAGGGAGTTCGGCAAATTAATCAGTTAATTGCTGATGATAGTTATTTTCAAGGTGCAGTAGTTAATTCTAGTTGGGAATGGGAAGATATCCAGGCTGATTATGGCGCACCAGTTAGCAGTTTAATTTTAAATGAAAATGCGACTATATTAACTTTTTTACCCCAAACTATGGGAAAGCCATTAAAATTAAAATGGACTGAACCAACAGAAGCATATCAATGGAAAATTGAAAATAATTCTGTTACTACTCAAGCAAATGAAACCAGTTTTGTAGAAGTAAATCGGGATTTAAAAGGACAGATTCTGCGGATAAAAGGACAATTAGCCGCAAATTCCCAGCCAGAAATTACCGCTTTAGCTGTATTTGATCCAATTGCTAATTTCATCAGACAATTTCGCCAGAATTTAGCTAGAGAGGGAATTACTGTTAAAGAAACTGTGAATAATAATCTTAGTAAAAATGAACAAGAAAAAGAAATAGCCGCAGTAGAATCTCCACCTTTATCGGAATTATTAATAGAGACAAATGTGAATAGTAATAATTTGTATGCTGAGGCTTTACTCAGGAGTTTAGCTATTAAAAAAACAGGAGAAAAAAATCAAAATACGGCTGATATTGGATTACAAGTTATCAGAGAAACTTTAACTCAATTAGGAGTTGAACCAGAAGGTTATGTAATTGTAGACGGTTCTGGTTTATCTCGGAAAAATTTAACAACTCCAGCCGCATTGGTACAAGTTTTACAAGGAATTGGTAAATCACCTCAAGCCGAAGTTTTTCGGGCTTCTTTACCTATTTCTGGTGTTAAAGGTAGTCTAAAAAATCGGTTTCTTAATACTGCTGCTATGGGAATTGTCCAAGCAAAAACAGGTTCAATGACAGGAATTTCTGCTCTATCTGGATATGTGAATGAACCTAATTATGAGCCGTTGGTTTTTAGTATTATGGTGAATCAATCTGAACAACCTGGGAAAGTCATGAGAACAGCAATAGATAAAATTGTGATTTTATTGGCGCAGTTAAAACGATGTTAAACCTTCAATCAAGTTATTACAAAATCAAGCGATGCTACCCCGTTTTCTGGCTTCTTTGTTGGAAATCCCGACATTTTTTATCCCGGCTTTAATCATTTGTCGTTCTAAAAGGGCAAAGAAACGAGTTCTATCAGCACCTCTGACTACAGCCTGATTGTGGGCTTCCGCAATGGCCACAGGATAACCATATCCTTTATGTACCTGTGCCAGCATTAACCCTAGTGCTTGATCGAACATGGTTGAATTCTCCACAACCCAAGCGGGAACTTCAATGCGAGCTATTTCTGTACCGACATGAACGTAACAAAAATAAATAATTTGGTCATCATATAACTCTAAAATTCGGGCATTACTCCGCCATAGTGGTCCACGCTGTCCAGGTTGGAGTTGGGTAGTCCATAATGCTGTATCTCGCAATGTATCAAATTTTTTGCAAGCTACGTATTCTAGTTGATTGGGACAATGGGTAATACAGTCGGGGACGGGATGAGGACAAGCTAAAAAGCGTAAAAAGTTGGTAGCTTCAATGCTACGAGAGGCACTAAGATAACCCATTATGGGAATTTGTGCCTGACGGAGTTGTTGCCAAGCTTCTAAAACGGGGGGTAAAATGAGATCCCTGGCATCCATTGGTAACTGATCTAAAAACCAGTATATTAACGAACCATCTATCATCGCTAAAGTTGGGGCTTCTGTCTTCGTACTACAAGCCAATTCTGCTAATACTGTAGCCTCAGAAGCAGTACGCCGAAAACCCATCCATTCGTCTGTTCTAATTCCCCACTGACGAGATATATATAAATCTTCAGGGCGATAAAATACCTCCGGTATACTATCGAGAACAGGGTGAAGATTTTGACCATAGTGCAAAACCACTCTCCCAATATTGAGTAAATAACAATAGGCAATTTCGTGATGATTGGGGGAGATTTGCGAACCATCTGTAGAAATGACGGTATGAACTTTGGGGGGAACAGGAATAGTAATGCAGGTGTCGAGAGGTTCAATGGGTGTGGCATTAGCAAAAATAATCCGATTTCGCCATTCTTCTTGCCGTTTAACTAACTCCTCTTGACATTCAATAGCCGTTTTTAAATATTGTTGTGCCAATTCCAAGCGCTGATGACTTGCAGCCACCTCTGAAGTTAAATGTTGGCTGAAACCTTGCATTTGTTTAGATATTTTTGTTAAATTAAGCATGGTAGTTGATTGTATTTGTGTGAATGTTATTATAGTTAATAACTATATGCTAATAATTGGAAAAATAGTGTTATGAAAAAATGGAAATTAACAATTGCAACTCTCATCTTAGGAACTATATTATATAGTCTAAAGGTGAATGCTGAAAATTTGGCAAATATTTCTGAATTCAAAATAAAATCATCACTGTTAGCACAATCTGATCTTAAAGATGCAATAATCTATTTTCATCGAGGAATTAATAAACATACATCTGGAGATATCAAAGGGGCAATTGAAGAGTATAATGAAGCTTTGCGGCTGCATCCTAATTTTCCTGAAGTTTACTATAAACGAGGCATATCTCGCCATAAACTAGGAGACTTAAAAGGGGCAATTATAGATTACAATCAAGCAATCAGTCTTAATTCTAATTATCCTGGAATCTACAATCATCGAGGATTTACTCGCCGTGATTTGGGAGATTTAAAAGGTGCTATGGCAGATTTCAACCAAGCATTAATTATTAATCCTAACTTTCCTGAAGCTTACCAAAATCGGGGCATTACTCGCAATTTTTTGGGTGATAAACAGGGAGCAATTACCGATTTAAAAACAGCAGCTAAGTTATTTCAACAACAAAAAAGAATTACTAATTATCAAGAGGTAATTGATTTAATTCAAAAGATTTAGATTCCCGACTGCTTAGAGGTTGTTTGATAGCGAAGCGTGGCGTTAGCCATAAAGTATTAGATGAAACCGATAATCTCCAAAAACCTAA
>JBAXRM010000195.1:0-8467 GCA_037131225.1 Nostocales cyanobacterium ELA583
GCCTACAAAACAAAAAACAAATCTCAAAACCAAAGAACCGTGGGGCGCACGGTCTTAAAGCTCAGTTAATGTCCTCATAGAGGAGTCACGCTCGTTGCCCACACTCACCTGAAAAGGAGTGTGTGGAGTACGTCACGATCTTCAATACTACCAATATCAGAATTTTAACAATTTGACACAGGTTTTCTCAGAAATCTTGGTCGAAGGGACTACGCCCTTAGGTTCAGGATAATATTCGTTTTCATCTCCTTGATAACTTGCAATCCAGACTGCTTCAGTGGCAGACTTGAGATTATTGTCCAAGGTAGTTTAATGACGGTATCAACATCAATCAACAAAAGCGAGAACCTCCTTTATAAAAAAGTTCTTGGTTCACGTCGGTTTAGTAACTACTGGTGGGCAAGCATTGTGACTATGGGAGCCAGTGGTTTTTTCTTAGCTGGTATCTCTAGCTATCTCAAAGTTAATTTACTCATAGTTACTGACGCAACGCAACTAATATTTGTCCCTCAAGGATTGGTAATGGGATTATATGGTACTGCTGGCTTGCTATTAGCTACATATTTGTGGCTAGTAGTTCTATGGGACTTAGGCGGCGGCTATAATGAGTTCAATCAGGAAACAGGGACATTAAAAATTTTTCGTTGGGGTTTTCCAGGGAAAAACCGTCAAATTCAAATTGATGGACGCATCCAAGATGTACAATCTGTCAGGATTGTAATTAAAGAAGGTCTGAATCCGCAACGGGCTTTGTATCTTAGGATTAAGGGTAGAAGGGATATTCCCCTCACAAGAGTAGGTCAACCGTTATCTTTGGCTGATTTAGAAACCCAAGGCGCGGAGTTAGCTCGTTTTTTAGGAGTATCCTTAGAAGGACTCTAGGAATTTTGGTGAACAACAGGATCCCCGACTTCTTTGAGAAGTAGGGGATCTAAAGATTAAAATACTTTGGTTAATGCAGTCACTAACAATGCGGTTAAATTTTCCCCAATTTTTTGTAGTTCTGTTGATGATTGGTACGTTGACATTGGGAGGATGTACAAGTAATACAACATCCTCTAGTACATCCCCAACGGCAACAGCTACCTCAGCAACGACTACCAGTGCTACTACTAGCGCGAAAACAGTATCAGCAACTATTAGTGAGAGTATTCCTGAAATAAAAGGTTTACCACGTCTCGAAGGTAAAGCTACGGTGGTGATGACAGTTAAAGGCGCACCAATTGAGATTGAAATAGATGGCACAAATGCACCAATTACTGCTGGTAATTTTGTGGATTTGGTACAAAAAGGCGTTTATAACGGTTTAGTATTCCATCGCGTTGTCCGTGACCCTCAACCTTTTGTGGTTCAAGGTGGAGATCCACAAAGTAAAGACCCAAAATTTCCAGCAGAAAGACTGGGAACAGGTGGTTATATTGATACTAAAACTGGAAGTGAGCGCCGCATACCTTTAGAAATTAAGCCAAAAGGCGCAGATAAGCCTATTTACAGTAAAACAATTACTGAGAAGCCTGAGTTACAGCATAAGCAAGGGGCGATCGCTATGGCAAGATCACAATCACCTGATTCTGCTTCTTCTCAATTTTACTTTGCTTTAGCAGATTTATCCTTTTTAGATGGTAATTATGCTGTGTTTGGTCGTGTTACCAAGGGTTTTGCTGTAGTAAATAAAATTCAGCAAGGCGATCGCATTGAGTCTGCTAAAGTTACTCAAGGTGCGAACAATCTCAAAACTGGTCAGTAGTTAGTGGTTAGTTGTCAGTGGTCAGTTGCAAATAGTAGTTTTACAGGTATTCTGGCTACTGACTTTTGTTAATTTTGTCATGAAATCTCAAATCTAAAATCTAAAATCTAAAATTGGTGAGGGTTGTTGTTACTGGGATTGGCCTAGTTTCCGCTTTAGGTAAAAGCTTGGAGGCTAGTTGGCAAAATTTATTATTAGGAAAAACTGGGATTAAATTACATCACCTATTTCCAGAATTGGGAATGATTCCCCTGGGATTAATTGGTAAAAAACCCTTTTTATTAAGTACACTAACGGAAATAGTTGTTACCTTAGCTTTAGAGGATGCCCAATTAGTAGTACCTTTGGTTGATTGTGCTGTAGTTATCGGTTCTAGTCGGAGTTATCAAGCATCTTGGGAGATGATGGCACGACAGATGTATGGGCAAGAAAACGGAGTAAATTTAGATAACTGGTTAAATACTTTACCCCAGATGAATGCGATCGCTGTAGCGCGACAAATTGGGGCAACAGGGGCAGTTTTAGCACCAATGGCTGCTTGTGCAACGGGAATTTGGGCGATCGCTCAAGCTGCTATGTTAATTCAATCTGGGCAATATCAACGGGTGATTGCAGGGGCAATAGAAGCACCTATTACACCCCTGACAATTGCCGGATTTGGGCAAATGGGGGCTTTAGCTAAAACAGGAGCTTATCCCTTTGATTTGCAGCGGGAAGGCTTGGTATTAGGTGAAGGTGGTGCTGTCTTGATTCTCGAATCTGCGGAGTTAGCAACTCAAAGACAAGCCAAGATTTATGGAGAAATATTAGGTTTTGGTTTGACAGCAGATGCATATCATGGAAATTCACCAGAACCAACTGGGAAAAGTGCGATCATGGCAATTAAGCAATGTTTAGAACGTAGTCACATTACACCCACAGATATAGACTACATTCATACTCATGGGACAGCTACCCAGTTAAATGACCGCATTGAAAGCAAAATTATCCACAGCTTATTTCCAGCAAAATTAGCGCTTAGTTCTACTAAAGGTAGCACCGGTCATACATTGGGAGCATCTGGAGCATTAGGTGTAGCTTTTTCACTGATGGCATTACAGCAAGAAATTTTACCTCCCTGTGTAGGATTAAAACAATCAGAGTTTAATTTGAACTTGATTACATCAGCACAAGCTAGTAAAATTCAGCACGCATTATGTTTTAGTTTTGGTTTTGGTGGACAAAATGCTGTGATAGCTTTGGGAACAAGTGACAAGGATAGACTTACTTTTTTAACGGTAAAATGACTATTTGCAGCAATTCTCATTTTAAGGTTTCATTGGGTGATCACTTTTGATTAACTTTTGCCAAGCAATGGTAGCTTTTTCTATATCCCCAATGGCTTGATATGATTTGACTAACCACTTTTGACAATTTAGATAGTCTGGAGAACTTGGTTCTAGGGAATCCTGGGAAAATTCTTCTAAAAGGTCAATTGCTTCTTGATAATGCCCTCGGTTAAAGGCATCTAACCCTGATTGTAATGACATAGAATCTCCGTGAGCAAAAAATGAGATTTTTACTTCTTAATACTCAATATATACTCTGTCTGTCATCAATATTTCGTAAAAGTTATTACTCCCAAATATTGGTAAAATAAAAGGTAAGAATTCAGGAGTCAGGAGTCAGGAGAAAGAAAAAAAGAAGATTTGAGGTGGAATTATGGCAATTTATTCTGATTCGGTATTTCTTTGGCTCCTAAATCCTTACAATAAAAGAAAAATGTTTTTAAGATAGGCTTATCTTATTTTTAACTATGACTATTGCTGCTGGTTTAATTGAAATTGCCCAACAAACTCGTGATGCTGCTAGTAAGTTGGCAGTATTATCAACTGAGGAAAAAAATCAAGCGATCGCCGCGATCGCTCAGGCTTTAGAATTAGCTAAAGATGATATTTTGCAAGCCAATCTAGCTGATTGTCAAGCAGCAACAGCGGCAGGAATCGCTAAACCCCTTTATAAACGGTTGCAGTTAGATGAACATAAATTAAGAGATGCGATCGCTGGTGTTCGAGATGTTGGTAAACTAGATGATCCTATTGGTAAAGTCCAAATTCATCGAGAAATTGACACCGATTTAATTCTCAAACGCATTACCTGTCCTTTAGGCGTTTTAGGCATCATTTTTGAAGCCCGTCCTGAAGCCGCAATTCAAATAGTTTCTTTAGCAATTAAATCAGGTAACGGCGTAATTCTCAAAGGTGGTAAAGAAGCTTTACATTCTTGTGCAGCCATAGTTAAAGCCATTAAACAAGGATTATCTCACACAGCAGTTAATCCTGATGCGGTGCAATTGTTAACCACAAGAGAAGAAATATTAGAACTTTTACAATTAGATAAATATGTAGATTTAATTATTCCCAGAGGTTCTAATGCTTTTGTGAAATTTGTCCAAGACAATACCCAAATTCCCGTATTAGGTCATGCGGATGGAATTTGTCATCTTTATGTAGACCAATTTGCTGATGTTGCTAAAGCTATTAGTATTACTGTAGATTCTAAAACTCAATATCCTGCCGCTTGTAACGCCATTGAAACCTTACTAGTTCACAGTAGTATTGCTGCTGAATTTCTGCCGCAAGTTGCCACAGCTTTACAAGCACAAAACGTAGAATTAAGAGGTGATCAACGCACTTTAGAAATTTTACCCAATATTTCCACAGCCACACAAACAGACTGGGAAACAGAATACAGCGACTTGATTTTAGCCATTAAAATAGTTGATTCTTTAGAAGATGCCATATCTCATATTAGTAATTATGGTTCTCGGCATACAGAAGCAATCATTACTGAAGATATCACCGCAGTAGAAACTTTCCAAGGCTTAGTTAATGCAACCGGAGTTTATCATAATTGTTCTACCCGGTTTGCTGATGGTTTCCGTTATGGTTTTGGTGCAGAAGTGGGAATTAGTACCCAACAAATGCCACCTCGTGGACCCGTTGGTTTAGAAGGTTTAGTAACATATAAATATCAAATGTCTGGGAATGGACATATTGTGAAAACATACACAGGTACAAATGCTAAATCATTTACTCATCGTGATTTATCATAAGTAGGGCTTGCTGAAAGAAAGCAAAAGCGTCACGAAAAGACTTATTCAGCAAAACCCAACATTGTCAATGATAATGATGTTGTTGGGTTTCCTTGTGTCAACCCAACCTCCAATATTCAGGAATGCAATTATTGACTAAGATTTAGCTAAAAATAGGTTAGCTTCTGCTTGTCTTCTGCGTTTCAATCCTGCTTCCACACTTGTTCCAGGACTTCTGTATTTGAGGAAAGTTTCTTCCATTTCATCCCAACTTTTATTCTTCAAAACTCTAGTCATAGACTCAAAGCCATCAGAACCATAAAAGTTAGGACCTAAGTTATAACCAAAGCTTAATAAAGCACCTTGTTGATTGGCATTTAACTTATCCCAATCAGGAATTCTTTTCTGAAGAATTGGCAGATATTGATTCTCGATTTGACTCATCAATAAATCTTCTGCTTCTTGTTTGGTGATTTTATCACCTAATTTCCAGTTACTACCATCTCTTTTCTTAGTACAACCGAAACCAATAGTGATAGGCAGATTACCACTTTGGGGATCCACATAGGCATCTAAATAACAACCTTCAAACTCTTTGACGAGAGGAATTGCTGGAAGTGGTAGTTTTCCAGTTGTACCACCAAAACCTTTCATTGAACCACTGGATGCGGATGATGAACTTGAGGAAATTTGATCAAGAGCCTTATTTAAAGCCTCCTGAGTGCCTTTTCCGACTGCACCATCTGCTTCCATTCCCTTTTTACTTTGGAACTGTTTAACGGCTGAAACAGTTCCAGCACCGAAAATACCATCTGGTGTCCCTACATCTATCCCTATTGCTTCTAGGATGTCTTGTAATTGTTTAACTTTGGGTCCTGTTGCACCCTGTCTGAGGGTTTCATCAATATTTAATTTGCTGGGCATGATGCTATCCTGCTAACTTTGATTTAATCAGTTTGTTAATTGAGAACAAGCAAATAGGAAATAATCTTCATCCAGTAAATTTGTTCTGTATGAGTTTTTAATATTCACTAATTGGCTGCTTTCAGCAACAGCGTCATTATTGCAGTTATGGCTGGTTAATTCAACCCAATTTTAAAAACTTAACAAATAATTAGTTATGTAAGAGAGAATTTAAGATATAAACAACTTATGTAGTAAGATTTGTTGCCATTTTGAATGACTTCTATAGAGTCATCCCTAAAATGTGGAAATTATTTTACAGATGGTAAAAACGGAAATTCTGATTTGACATTCCAGCAGTTACCGTCATGAAGAAGTAGGGTTAAATAAGTTGCTGTGTATTTACAATCAAACTGCTGATGCACAAATTCTGGCCAAGCAATGCGAAAATTCTGCTTGGTTAAATCCCGAAATGCTACTGTGAGATGAGGGACAAAGGGACGAGTTTTTTCAACTTGATCAATAATTTTCAAGTTGGTTTCTAAATATGTGATTAAGTTAGTTTGCAAATTTAAAAGTTCTTGACTTTTAACTACATTAATGTATATAACACGAGGTGGAAAAGCAGCAAACCCGTTGAATGTAATTGGAATTGAATGCTGTTGAATAGCGAATGTTTGTAGGGATGTTTCTAAACTTGATATAGAAGTATCTGCCCATTCAAACGGCGGCTGTAAGGTAATATGGGGCGGTGATTTTTGGGCGCTGTCACTGGTATATTTATCTGCAAAATACTGTTTAATATCGTTTGCATATTCTTGAATATCCTGTGGTGGTAATAGAGAAATAAAAAAGCGACTCATCTAAATCCTTAACTGTCACTGATTAACTATATACTATAGATGTGTAAATAGATAGCGGGTTGCTCTGAAATATTACATAAATCACAAAAATATATGAATCAGCAAGAATACGATAACAAATCATGATATTTTGTGCTAAATCAGAAATTATTAATTGAAAATCCCATCGGAAAATATGCCTTGGTTTGTCAAAATCGAAGCTGGTAAGGTTGAGAAATCCATCTTTGACCAATATGTACCTGCACACAGAGCCTATGTACAAGAATTGATTGCTAAAGGACACCAGGCTAAAACAGGTTATTGGGCGAAAAAAGGTGGTGGAATGATGTTATTTGAGGCGGCATCAATGGATGAAGCACAGGCGATAGTATTGGCTGATCCCTTGGTACAAAACGATTGTGTCAGCTATGAACTATTTGAATGGCGAATTGTTGTGGAATAATACACAAATTTTGAAATTTAGTGTTATAGTAATAGGAGACCTGGATCTATGCGATTTCAACGCCCAAATCTTGTCAGGACCGGAAGGTAGCAGCAATACGGGATGCTTGAGGTAGGCGTAGTCTCCGGGTCGCCTTATTTGTAGGAGCTTTCAGCAGCAATGCCTGGTTTTGGAGATATTGTACAAAAAGCTTTTTATCTTGGTGTAGGCTTGGCCTCTTACGCTGGCGAAAAAGCTGGGGGAAAATTAGCCGAACTGCGATCGCAAGTCCAGAAATTAGCAGATGAAATGGTAGCCAAAGGCGAGATGAACACGGAAGAAGCTCGCCGCTTTGTCGAGGATATGATGAAGCAAGCTCAACAGCAGCCAACATCTTCACAAACGCCTGAAAAACCAGCCAGTTCTGAACCGCGAAGAATCGAAATTCTTGAGGTTGATGAAGAACCAACTGTGAAAGAGGCAAAAAAAGAAAATATTGATAATAATGTAGATCAGCTACGCGATCAAGTGCTAGAACTACAGGAAGAGTTAAAACGGTTGCAACGTGAACCTTAACAGGTTACTAACCTGAATGGTTTTGTCTGTATAACAGATAGTTGACTCTAGCACTTCCAGCCAAATGGCGTTAATCGTCATGTTTTTAGCCAGTAAGGGCATTAAGTTTATGGAAAAGTGGCAAAAAGACTTAATAGACATGATCGAAGCTGTGGCTGATGAAGTAGAGCAGTTCTTCCTGGGAATGAATGACATGGTAGATGCTTTTTTTGAGATCACGGAAGAGATTACGGAAGAAGTACAAAGTACATTTGTAGCTGATATTGACCAGTTCTTGCAAGAATTAACTGAACCGATTTTGGAAATTTACTGGGAACTAGAGGACATCACGGAAGATGTAGATCCCGGTTTTCCTTATGAGGTGGAAGCTACAATGGAAAAAAATGCTGCTTGTATTGGTTGTATCAACTATCACGGACAGGTTTATAGCGGTAATTTGTTAGTCTGTGCTATGCACCCACATGGTTGGGATGATGAAAATTGTCCAGATTGGGAAAAAGAGTTTGGGTAACGGGACTCATGGGGAGATGTGTTGAAAACTGGGCATTGCTGAACTGAAGTATGAAATTGAAAAATCAATGATTTCGAAATCTTACTCTCTGCGCCTCTGCGTGAGAAAAAATCATACCTTCTTTCACCAACGCCAAAAACTGTTAAGTTAATAGGCGTTGCATAATGGCGGTATGAATTTTGTTATGCCTTCGGCACGCTTCGCGAACGCGCAAAGTCGCAAAGGAGCAAAGACGCAAAGTTTTAGATTTTGAGTTTTCTAATTTCATACCTCAATTCAGCAAGGCCAGTTAATAATTGTGAATTTCTGCATTTCTTTTTAGGAACGCAAATTTAATAACCTGCAATTCTGAGTTAACGTGGAATGGTGCGTT
>JBAXRM010000196.1:0-8365 GCA_037131225.1 Nostocales cyanobacterium ELA583
TTGAATTCCAAAATTGGGGCTAATACTTTATTTTTTTCAAAATGAGAATTGCTGCTAATTGGAAAAGACTTGGACAATGTTCCATTAAAAAAGTTAAGTTGATACGACGCTCAACAGGTCTAATTATCACGGCGGTTAAAACCGCCCGTGTCGCTTCCCTCTCAGCACTAAAGTGACTGAGTTTCCCACTTACCACGAGGTCTTATGAAAATATCTCGTTCCCAGTCAGAGACTGGGAATAGTTTCACAGAGGCTGGTGCCTCTTTATTAATTGAAGGCAGAGCCTTATCCTCTTCATTCCCATACAGAGTATGGGAACGAGTTAAACTTAATCTAAAACTTTAAAAAACTTTATTTTTCCCTAAGTCCTAATCTACTAATTTAAGTAGGTGAACACAATAAAACTAAACTGTGTAAAGAAATGTAAAATCGCCCAAACCCTCTTCACTCTTGCCTCTTGCCTTTTGCCTTTTGCCTTGCCATAACGACAATTTTCAACACTCACCTACTTAGATTCCAAGGCTTTTTTTTGCATCGTTTTGAAAATGTTATAAAACCCATTAGCGCGGGAAGGTGTCAAACTCACATTTAAGCCAGTTTCTTGAATAAAATCAGGCGTAAGTTGGACTATTTCTGTAGATGTTGAGCCATTTAATCCTTCTATTAATAATGCTAATAATCCCTTAGTTAATTGGGAATCAGAATCACCCTGAAACATCACTTTACCATCTTCCAATGATGCCGTAACATACACCTGAGAAACACAACCTGGAACTTTATTTTCTGGAAGTTTCCCAGCTTCAGGGAACTCTGGTAGTTTTTGAGCATACCATATTAACTGTTCATAGCGCCGTTTAGGCTCTGTAGCGCGTTGAAAGCGGTGGACAATTTTGTTCAGTGCAGGTGGTAAGGAATCAAGAGTTGAGGACATGATCAATCCAGGAAATAATTACTCTTATCTTAGCAATTACCAGCCCTTCCAGATAACATTAGGATAACAACAAAGATCAAAAATTGCTGTACTTAATAGCAATTGTTTCTATTATGAAGTAAAAACAAATGTTAAAATTTGCTACAAAGTAAGCAATGATATAGATTTTTATTACTCAATATTTGGATGATATTATCAAGCATCCGCACATATCAGGAGTAAATTAGATGTTGACTTCAAGCTTACTGGCTACAGCTACCACATCTCTCGAATGGAGTCCTAATGTGGGCATAATTATGATTATTGCCAATATTTTTGCTATTGCTGTAGGTAAATTTACTATTGGGCATCCTAACGCTAAACCAGAATTACCAGCACCTCAATTTTTCGGTGGTTTTGGTTTACCTGCGGTACTAGCAACTGCTTCCTTTGGGCATATTTTAGGAGCGGGTATTATTTTAGGACTACACAGTATTGGTAAAATCTAAATTTTGCTGATTAAAAATTAGGGAAAGGAATATATTTTTCTTCTCCCTTTTTTATTATTTAGCTCTAACCAAGTACACGTAGAATTAATTCATTAAGTATATTTTATAACATATTTTTGCAAAAATCCAAGTATTCATGAATCTGTTATGCTATAGAAATTAACTTTGCATAAGCACCAGTTAAAAGTTGAATTATTAATTATTAAAAATGCCATCTAAAATTACACTTACCATCACACAGGGTAAACTGTCTGGACAACAATATACTTTTGAATCTCGCAGCACTTGTATCATTGGTAGAAACGATGATTGCAACTTGCAAATAGCTGATAAGGTTGATATGACTATTTCCCGCTACCACTGTTTACTTGATATTAACCCTCCAGATATTCGTGTGCGAGATTTAGGAAGTTTAAATGGTACTTTTGTGAACGGCAAAAATATTGGGCAAAGACAAAGACAACAACCAGCAAAAGAAGCTGTAAAATTAAACTTTCCCGAATATAATTTACAAGACGGTGATGAAATTAAGTTAGGTGATATTCTTTTTAAAATTGGGGTACAAATAGAAGCACAATTAAACAAAATACTAGATTTACCTGTTCCAGAAGAAAATGATAAAATAAAATTTTTAACCATTACTAAAAAGCTTCTAAATTTAGCTCAAAGTGGTGATGTCAATCTTGAAAGTATATCTGGCTATAATTTGATCAAGTCGTTAGGTAAAGGTGACTTTGGAGAAGTATTTTTAGCCAAGCATATTCAAACTAAGAGATCCATCGCTATTAAGATCATGTTACCTGCGGTTGCGACTCAAAAACAGGGGATAGAAATGTTTCTAAAAGAAACAGAAAATATCAAGATTTTACAACATCCTAATATTGTGCAATTGTTAGATTATGGCTTTGTAGAAAATACCTTCTTTTTCACAATGGAATATTTTTCAGGGGGTAATGTTTGGGACTTAATGCAAAAATCCGGGTGGCGTTTACCTGTTGATATTGCCGTAGATATAACTTTGCAAGTTCTCAATGGTTTCATATATGCTCATGAAGTCGAGATTCCCTATGCTAAATCAGTTGAGGGAATAATTACTAAAAGTAAGGGTTTATTTCATAAAAATCTAAAACCAAATAATATTTTTATCAGTAAAATTAACGATGAAATAGTGGTAAAAGTAGGCGATTATGGTTTATCTAAAGCATTTGATTTAGCCGGGTTAAGTGGACAAACTTTAACAGGTACAAAGATGGGAACACCTGCATTTATGCCCCGTCAACAGGTGCTAAATTTTCAAGACCAATTACCAGAAATTGATGTATGGGCAACGGCAGCTTGTTTGTATAATATGTTGACGGGATATTTTCCCCGTGATTTTACAGGTGATCCTTGGTTATCAGTTTTACAAAATAATCCTGTTCCTATTCTTCAACGTCATCATAGTATTCCGCAAAAGTTAGCAAAGGTAATAGATTTAGCTTTGCAGGAAAAACCGCAAATTTATTTTCAAACAGCAGCAGATTTTAAACAGGCGTTGTTAGATTGTGTGTAAATAAAATATTGAGGAAAAAAGTTATGAGTGCATTACCAACAATTCAAAAATTGCAGTCTCAATTAATTACACCAGAAAATTTTCAACTTTATGGACAAGTGATATATGCAAGTAAAGATGGGGAAAATTTCGATGAAGAAGATGCACAACTAAATTTACAAAATGGTATTCCCCGTTTTTATATTATGCGACTGCGTGAAAATGGACGAAAATTTCATCAAATTACTCGTCATAGTAAATGCACTCAATGTTTAGGTTCTTTGGATGCTAAAGACTGGTTAATGGCAGTTTGTCCACCTAATAATGATATGAATGAACCTGTATTATCAGAAATTGCGGCTTTTTGGATTCCGGGAAATTGTTTTATTAAATTAAATGTGGGAACTTGGCACGCAGGACCATATATTGATCATGAGTTTGCAGATTTCTACAATTTAGAATTGAGTGATACCAATGTGGTAGATCATTTCAGCCATGATTTTCTCAAAAGCCATAATTTAACCTTTGAAATGATGTAAGACAAAATCCCCGACTTCTTTTTTATCCTCTAAGTAAGTAGGTGAACACAATAAAACCAAACTGTGTAAAGAAAAGTAAAATCGCCCAAACCCTCTTCACTCTTGCCTCTTACCTCTTGCCTTTTGCCTTGCCATAACGACAATTTTCAACGCCAACCTACTTAAATAATAAATTTATGTTATAATTTGGGGATATGGGTAATAGATTCATAGTTATCTATTATCCATGAAGTTTGAATAATTTTTTTTAGTGAACTTTCTTTTACTAATTCAGCAGCTTGGTTAATCTCTAACCATCTTCTTTCCCTTGAAGTAGCTTCGGGCCAATCTTCCAATATTGTCTCTACAGGTAATAAAAATAAGTTTACTTGATAAGTATTTCCCCGCTTTCGATATTTATAATTACCCAATTTTTCTGTTGTGACTCTACCAACAACTCCTGCTTCTTCCCATGCTTCCTTTGCTGCGGAATCATGGGGACTCATACCTTTACAAAGTCCCCCTTTAGGAATTACCCAACCTTGACGATTACGAGTGGTAATTAATAAAATTTCAACTTTCCCATCTATTATTCGATAGGGAATAACTCCAGATTGTTGTAAAACTTTGTTGGTTTTCTGAGTCATAGTGGTAGATTCCTGGTTAATGAGTATTTTTGGTTTCCAATATATATTTGATGATGACTGTTACTAAAACAATCTTGAGAATAATTAACCTGATGTTTCAGTAATCTTTACTATAAATTCATCAACTTTTCCCAAAAATCCGGAAATCTGATTTGTGCCACGCTACTTATTTTCCGTTACTTCATAACCCAAAATACGTTAAGATTCAAGCAGAGTAAGCATTCTCTACTTAAATATACTCATGCTAGAAACTCTAGAAACCCGAATTTACGAACTTGAACAACTGGCTAACACCCTTGTTGCTAACCAACTTACACACCTGAGTATTGTCAGTATTGCCATTATTTTTGCGGCTGGCTTGCTTACCAGCCTCACGCCCTGTATGCTGTCCATGCTGCCCATTACCATTGGCTATATTGGCGGTTACGAAGCTAAAACTCGCTTACAAGCAGCAGCCCAATCAACTTGGTTTGCTTTGGGATTAGCAACTACATTGGCAGGAATGGGAATTGTCGCAGGTTTAGTGGGTAAAGTTTATGGACAAATAGGAATTGGTTTACCAATTATTGTCAGCATTATCGCTATTATTATGGGACTGAATTTATTAGAAGCATTACCCATACAATTTCCTTCTTTAAATGAAACCAATTGGATTTCTCAAGATTTACCTCCCGGAGTGCGTTCATACTCGATTGGCTTAACATTTGGGTTAGTTGCTTCCCCTTGTAGCACACCAGTTTTAGCCAGTTTATTGGGTTGGGTTGCTAATACGCAAGATCTAATTTTAGGCGCTGTTTTACTACTTTCTTACACAGCCGGATATGTAACTCCATTAATATTAGCAGGTACTTTTACTGCGTCCATCAAAAAAATATTAGAATTGCGCCGTTGGTCTGGTTGGATAAATCCTGTTAGCGGGGCATTATTAGTAGGTTTTGGTGTTTTTTCTTTACTTTCTCGCATTCCTATTGGTAGTTTCTAAGCAATGACTTCAGATCATACAACATCCACAGAATTAAGTTGGTGGTTAATACCTGGGCGATTTATCCGCCGGGAAATTTTGCCTGTATTAACTGATTTACGATTGGCAATTGTTCTTCTATTAGTAATTGCTGTATTTAGTGTTAGTGGTACGGTAATTGAACAGGGACAAGTGCCTGCTTTTTATCAATCTAATTATCCCGAACATCCCGCTTTGTTTGGTTTCCTTTCGTGGAAAGTGATTCAAGTAGTTGGGTTAGATCATGTATATCGCACTTGGTGGTTTTTGAGTTTGTTAGTTCTATTTGGAACTAGTTTAACAGCTTGTACCTTTACTCGTCAATTACCTGCTCTCAAGGCTGCTCAAAAATGGAAATTCTATGAAGAAGCTCGCAATTTTAAAAAATTAGCCTTGAGTGCGGAATTAGAAGGAGTTTATTTACCATCAATTACACCAATTTTGCAACAAAAAAGTTATCGAATTTTCCAAGAAAAAAATGATATTCTTTATGCTCGTAAAGGAATAATTGGGAAAATTGGTCCAATTATTGTTCACATTGGGATAGTTGCCATTCTTCTAGGGGGAATTTTCGGATCAATGACGGGATTTATGGCTCAAGAAATGATTTCTGGTGGCGATACATTCCAGGTAAAAAATATTGTTGATGCTGGTGCTTGGTCATCTCAAGATGTCTTGAAAGATTGGTCTGTGCGGGTAAATCGCTTTTGGATTGATTATACCCCGACAGGAGGAATTGACCAATTTTATTCAGATATGTCTGTGTTGAATAAGGAAGGTAAAGAAGTTAATCATGAGAAGATTTATGTTAACAAACCTCTGCGTTATCATGGTGTAGTTTTCTATCAAACAGATTGGGGAATTTCTAATGTTCGGGTGAGATTAAATAAAAGTCCAATTTTCCAATTACCAATGGCACAATTAGACACCAAAGGTAGAGGGAGAATTTGGGGAACTTGGATTCCGACTAAACCTGATTTAAGTGAAGGTGTTTCTCTATTAGCCAAAGATTTGCAAGGCATGGTATTAATTTATGATGCTCAAGGTAAATTAATAAATACTGTGCGTGCGGGAATGTCTATACCTGTAAATGGGGTAAATTTGCAAATTCTTGATGTTATAGGTAGCACGGGTTTACAAATTAAATTTGATCCTGGTATTCCCATTGTTTATACAGGGTTTGCTTTATTGATGTTGGGTGTGGTAATGAGTTATTTTTCCCATTCCCAAATTTGGGCTTTACAAAAAGGTGAAACTTTATATATTGGGGGAAAAACTAACCGCGCTCAAGTTGCATTTGAACAAGAGATTTTAGCAATTTTAGATCAACTTAGTTCTGTAAATAAAACAGAAAAAGGCGAATAGAATTCTCGGCTACACAGACAAAACACACCTTCGTGGGTTAAATTTATTTGAGTCCACGTTCGCGTTAGCGTTCCGAAGGAATAGGTGGACTTTGCTTGTGTAGCTGCGATTTCCAATCGCCCATATTCATAAACTAAACTGCTAAACTGTGGTGAGAATTCCTAACCGCACTTGTTCAATTAATTGATGTAAATTACCTGTATTCAAACGATAACTTAAAGGGTGAACAATTAGCCGCGCTGTACTTTCATACAAAGTTGCAATCTCAATTAAACCATTTTCCTTTAAAGTCTTTCCTGTCGAAACTATATCTACAATTGCTTCTGACATTCCGGTAATTGGACCCAATTCCACAGAACCGTACAAGGGGACAATTTCTATCGGTAAATCCAAACCTTGGAAATATTCTCGCGCACAATTTACATATTTAGAAGCAACTCGACCATGAGCAGGTAAATCTAAAGGAGATTTATAGGAACTAGTAGCTTTTACAGCCACAGACATCCGACAATATCCAAATTTTAAATCCACTAATTGGGCAACTTGAGGCTGTTTTTCTCTGAGGACATCGTAGCCCACAATTCCCAATTGTGCTTGACCATATTCTACATAAACAGGCACATCTTGCGCTCGGACTAACAACGCTTTTGCTTGTCCACTAGCATCAGGAATTTGCAATTGGCGATTTCCTGATTCTAAGAAAGCACTAAAATCTAATCCTACAGATTGTAATATGCGGAGACTAGGTTTAAGTAGTTCCCCTTTTGGGATTGCAACAGTTAACATTCTTTTTTTGTGTTCTTGATGTGTTTGCAGTTCACTATATTGAGAATATATCTATATTACTCACTACCAACATAATGAAAATTTTATTAGTTGATGATGAAGTTGAACTAACTGACCCTTTAAGTCGTCTGTTGACCCGTGAAGGATACAGTGTTGATGCTACTTATGATGGAACAAGTGGCAGTAATTTGGCAGAAATAGGCAGTTATGATTTACTGATTTTAGATTGGATGTTACCGGGAAAAACGGGGTTAGAGATTTGTCAGGAATTACGTCGTCAAGGTAAAATAACTCCTGTACTATTTTTGACTGCGAAAGATACCCTTGATGACCGAGTACAAGGTTTAGATGCTGGTGCTGATGATTATTTGGTTAAACCTTTTGAACTACGGGAATTAATGGCAAGAGTCCGGGCTTTGTTGCGTCGTGCTGGTACAGAATCCTATAGTAGTACAGCAGGAAAGTTAGTTGTGGCAGATTTAGAACTGGATATAGAAAATCAAATAGCTTATCGTCACGGAAGAATGATTGAACTCTCTCAAAAAGAAACTCAGTTGTTACAATACTTCATGGAAAATGCCGGACAATTACTGACCCATGGTCAAATTTTGCAGCATTTATGGCAAAATGAGGAACAACCTAATAGTAATGTGATTGCGGCTTTAATTCGTCTGTTGCGTCGTAAGGTGGAAACAGTGGGTGCAACACCAATGATTCATACTGTTTATGGCAAAGGTTATCGTTTTGGAACTGCTGTAATTGCATAAGTTTATCATGTTATTTTTCAGAGATTTAGTTCAATTAATTAAGTCAATACAAAGCTTAAATATTTTTTATCCCACATTCCGCAGGTGTTTTTTGAATTTTCGGAATTATCCATAACCCAATGATAACAAGGCTTTCAGACAATGACACGCAATTCTATATTAGGGCGATGCCTTCGGCGCGGCGTAGCCATCGCATCTCTATCTAAAGCTCAAATCAAGCTTATTGAGAACACTGTCAATAAATTAGTTGGTTTGAGATTAAATTCATTGAATACCGGTTAGTGTCACGAAGTTTTCGCCATTGGGAACCGGTTATGTTTGGCATGGTCACG
>JBAXRM010000197.1:0-8353 GCA_037131225.1 Nostocales cyanobacterium ELA583
TAACGCCACGCTATGCCTTCGGCACACTTCGTGAACGCTATCAAACACCCTCTAATGACTAATTCAAATCTTCTAACTTAATCCGAGGATCTGCTGCTTTTAAAATTAAGTCAGCAATTAAATTACCAACAATTAATAATACTGCACTCATTACTAAACTGGCCATGACTAAATATTGGTCTTTAGCTAAAACAGCTTGGAGAGTTAATTTCCCTAAACCTGGCCAATTAAAGAAATTTTCCGTAATAAATGCACCACTTAACAAACCTGCCAATTCAAAACCCAATAAAGTAATTAACGGGTTAATAGCATTTCGCAAAGCATGAACATAAATGACGCGGTTTTCAGGAAGTCCTTTAGCGCGAGCAGTTTGGATATAATCTTGGCGTAAAACATCCAATAATTGACCACGCATAATGCGTTGTAAACCAGCAAAACTGGTAATACTCAAAGCAATTAATGGTAAAACAGAATGCCAAGCTATATCCAGAATTTTACCTAACCATGTTAGGTCTGCATGATCAATACTAGTCATATTCCCCACCGGAAACAGTGGAGTAGTCAGTTGAGCAAAAAATAGCAAAAATAAGACAGTGATAAAACTGGGAACACCTTGACCAGCATAACTGACTATTTGTAAAACCTGGTCAGTTCGGCGATTTTGTTTCACGGCAGCGAGAATACCCAAAGGAATAGCGATCGCCCATGTGATAATTAGAGAAGCGATCGCTAACAACAACGTCGCTGGGACTCGTTCCCATAACAACGATGATACAGAACGTTGATAAACAAAACTCGTCCCAAAATCTCCCTTAGTGACAATTTGCTTTACCCAAAATCCAAACTGTTCTGGCCAAGATTTATCTAAACCAAATTGTTTCCTAATTTCCTCAATCCGTTCCGGGGAAATTTTCGGATTTTGCCGTAGGGTATCTACATAATCCCCCGGAGAAAACTTCATAATAAAAAAAGACAAAGCCGACGCTAAAAAAATCGTCAATAGCGCTTGCAAAAGCCGTTTCATCACATAAATAAAAGTTTCATTCGTAACTAGCCGTATCAGCCAGTCTCGACCAGTCTCCAGGGAAATTCTTGTATTAGTCATTAGTCACTTCTTAGTTGTCATACCATTTATTTGTAAAGCTGCGCCGAACTTCTTAACCTCATCTTCCTTTGCGCCTTTGCTCCTTTGTGCCTTTGCGCGAAACTCCTTTCTCCAACCACTTAATATTCAACTAAAGAGATAATAGGGACATCAGGTAAATGTTTTCGTCCTTGCAAATCTCGTAGTTCGATAATAAACCCAAATCCCACAAGTTCACAGTCAATCTTTTGTACCAACTTTGCTGTTGCACTTGCCGTACCACCAGTAGCAATCAAATCATCTATAATTAAAACCTTACAACCAGGTTGTAAAGCATCCTGATGTACTTCTAATGTATCTGTACCATACTCTAGTTGATATTCAATAGAGTGAACCGCAGCCGGTAATTTCCCTTTTTTACGAACAGGAATAAAACCCGCACCCAATTTATAAGCCACCGGCGCACCAAAAATGAACCCCCGCGACTCCATGCCGATAATATAATCCACCTGAAGTTCAATTTCTGAACATTTTTGTGCTAAAAGGTCAATAGTATAACGCAATCCGGCTGGGTCGCTTAATAGAGTAGTGACATCTCGAAATAAAATTCCCGGTTTAGGAAAATCGGGGATATCACGAATCAGAGATTTTAAATCCATATTTGTGAGTAGTTAGTGTTCAACCAAGAAACAAAGGACAAGAGACAAAAATTTTCTCCAATCCCTGCCAAATCCTACCCTATAATGTCATACCCTGGAGACTAGAGTATTTAGCTGATAGCAAAGTGCGACATAGGAATCATCAATTGACGATTACCGAAAATTTAATGTATATGGAAACTATATAGAAATATTTGGGTAGAAAACCTAAGTAATGTATATAATTGAACTGCCATATCGCGCCAGCGATTAGCCGTGGGAGGTTAATATCAATCACTTTATTGAAAACGCATAAGGTATTTTATAGAATGAATGTCTCCGCTAGTGTCCCATCTTTAAACATCCCCAACGATCAGGGAACGCCCATGATTTTGGATACTTTACCAGATCCAGCGATCGCTGGCCAGGTATGTCCAGCCAGAACTAGATTGCAAATAGATTTAATGTTACTAGCCATTGAAGCCTTAGAACTAGGAGGTTCTGAAGCCATTTTATCCTTTGCAGAAGAATTAGACCTGCAAGGAATTATCAAAAATCGGGTAAACTTATGGCGAATGCGAGCCTCTAACCCCATGCGGAGAGCGCATAGTCGCCGACCTTTAGACATTTTAGAAGCCAAAGCCTTAGTAGTAATTGCTTGCTACATTGCTCGGCGGTTAACAGTTGTGATTCGGCAACTACTAACCATATATCAACAATTAGCCGACAAGCAGATTCCCCCAGAACAAAATTTAAGATTAGCTAATTACCTAGAAAGGTTTAGAACACACTTTAAAAGTCGGATGAATTCCCGTCGCTCCGGTGTACTAGCATTAACTTCTGATGAAAAATTAGATGAACTAGCTATAGACTTATTAGGAAAATTACTATTCTGCACAGGTACAGCGGGAATGCAGCGGTACTGGATTTCTCTTTTTGACGGTGAAGTGGACTAGAGTAAAAAAATAAAATGAATATCCAACGTAAATATAGTTTGCCTAATTGTACCCTGCTCCTAGAAGGGTTAAGTGACATGACAAGGACAGCTAACTTTCAAGAACTGCGTCCCGAACTATCAATACTAGTGAATGCAGAATGTTATTTATCCAATTACCAACCCATAGCTGGGGGAAGGGAATTTTTTGAAAGCCTAGTTAGAGCAGTCAGTGCCTATGCTCAAGAAGTTTTAAGCAATATACCCAACCCCCAAAGCCAAAATCATAATTCAGAGTTAGTCGAATTACAAAAAATTGATAGTAATAGACACAGATTAACAGTCCGCTCCGAAATGACAACAGACAACCAGGGGAGAAACACCAACCAAGAAGAACAATCAACCATTCAAATCGTCCTCAACACAGTCCAATTATTTGATTTAGTTGAAGCTGTAGATCAGTTTTTTGCTGATAGCCAAACCTTACCAGAATTATCCCTAGAACTACACCCAGTTAATCGCAGTTATGGTGGTTCAAGTCAAACCTCACTCAAACAAGTAATCCCAGCTACCGTAGGTGTATCTAGTCTAGCTGTAGCTGCATTAGCTTTTAGCTTAATTCCTACGCCCCAAATCCGTCCACCTCAAGTCAAGCCAGAAACACAGTCCAGCACTAACCTACCTACAGCCACGCCTCAATCATCACCCTTAATCACACCCACAGCATCATTAACGCCCACAACCACACCCACAGCATCAGCAACCCCCACAGTATCAGGAACTCCCACAACTACACCCACAGCATCAGCAACACCGGTTACCAAAGATTTAGAAGCACTTTTAAAGACAGTTCCAGAAATAACAGATCCATCTCAGTTACGGGCATTAAATCGCCAGGTTTATAATCAAATTCATCCAGCCTGGACAAATCGCTCAGAATTACCAGAGAATTTAGTCTATCGTTTAGGTGTCGCTGCCGATGGTAGCATCGTTGGTTATAAAGCAGCAAATCAGAAAGCTAGTGATGCCATAGATAAAACACCACTGTCCAAACTCCTCTATAATCCGGCTAATCGCATTCCAAATGAACCTATTGCTCAATTCAAAGCCGTATTTACCAAAAAAGGGTTTCTAGAAATTAGTCCCTGGTTAGGATACGTTAAAACACCAGAAGTAATCGGCGAAAAAATTACTGATACCAGTAAAATCAAAGATTTAAATCAAAAGCTGTATAGTGCAATTCGTCAAAATTGGAGTGTTACTCCCACCTTTGCCAAAGATCTGAAATATCGGGTAGCGGTGAATAAAGAAGGTGTGATTGGTGACTATGAACCACTCAACCAAGTTGCTTTTGACCATTTCCGGGAGACACCTTTACCCCAGATGTTCCAGTCGGTTTACGGCTCAAATGTAGCTGTACCCAATAATAAAGAACCTTTAGCTCACTTTCAAGTGGTATTTACCCCTAAAGGTGAATTGGAAGTAACTCATTGGAAGGGATACAAGTAAGAGGAGTCACCGAGTCACCGAGTCACCGAGTCAGGAGAAATAGAAAAAGGAGTCAGAAGTCAAAGAAAGAAGAACCCCTTACCAGAAAAATCAACCACTTTCCTAGCTACTACAATCCTTTTATTTCTTCTTTCTTCTTTCTTCTCCTGACTCCTTCTTCTATTTCTACTGACTCAGTGACTCGGTGACTCCTACTTAGTAATTTTCCCCATATAATTCCCCCAAAGTTGGGCTGCTTGGGCGCTGCTGCCAGATGTAGGGGAATTATTGTCGTTTCCCAGCCAAATACCAGTTACAAGTTGACGACTAGGAATAAAACCAATAAACCAAAGATCAACATTATTATTTGTGGTGCCAGTTTTTCCTGCTTCCCCTAAACCAATGGTGGCGCTGCGACCTGTACCATTAGTAATGACTCCTCGCATTAAAGTCGTCATTTGACTGGCAACTTCTTTTTTGATCACTTGTTTATTAGCATCTAAATTTTTATCAAAAGAGTAAATAACACGACAGGTTTGTAAATCCTTCAGATCCTTACAATCACTACTGTCGAGAATTCTACTAATAGCATGAGGAGGATTCCACACCCCACGATTACCAATCGCCCCAAAAGCACCAGTCATTTCTAAAACATTAACGACACTCTGACCTAATATCAAGCCTGGTACTGACTCAAGCTCAGATTTAATCCCCAAACGCTGCGCCATATCTACTACTTTATTCAAGCCAATTTCCTTGGCCACCCGTAAAGCGATGGGGTTTTCTGAAAGTGCCAAGCCAGTTGCTATATCTAAACTACCACCAGCACCAACCCGACAGGGTTTATAGGTAAAGCCTTGCCAAGTTAAAGGACTGCAAGAATAACTTGCGTATGGGGAAATACCTTTTTCAAGAGCCGCAGTGTAAGCAAAAATTTTAAAGGTAGAACCTGGTTGTCGTTGGGCTTGAACGGTACGATTGAACTGGCTTTTTCTGTAATCAGCACCCCCCACCATTGCCACAATACTCCCAGTTTTCGAGTCGAGAGTCACCATCCCCCCTTGGGAAAAACCAAAGTTCGAGCCATTTTTAGAAATGGAATTTTTTAACTCTGTTTCCGCTTTGGCTTGGATAGCTGGATCTAGTTGGGTTTCAATAATATAGTTGCCTTCTCTGGCGGCGGCTGGCCCTAATCTTGATATTAGTTCCTGAAAGACGTAATCATAAAAATAGGGAGCAATGGTTTTAGCTTGCCTGTCGCAGACTTTAGGACTGACTTGGACAGTAGAACGACGAGCGCGGTTAGCTTCCTCTTGGGTGATTTTGCCCATTTCCAGCAGTCGTTTAATGACTCTATTTCGATAATTGGCTGCTCCAAGTTTCCGAGGACCACTACCACAAAAATCAAAAGCATTGGGAGCAGGTAAAATTGCTACTAGGGTTGCAGCTTCAGCTAAAGTTAATTCTTTGGCTGATTTGTTGAAATAATATTTAGCCGCATCTTCAAAACCGGAAGTGTCTGCACCTAAAAATACCCGATTTAAATAAGTTAGTAAAATATCATCTTTGCTGTAAAAAGTTTCTAACTTCAGGGAGACGACAGCTTCTTTTACTTTTCGTCCTAAAGAGTCTTGACTACCCACATATTCCCGGAATAAACTCCGAGCTACTTGTTGAGTAACTGTACTTGCCCCTTGTTGGATATCGCCGCTACGATTATTAATTAAGACGGCTCGCAACACACCTAAAGGATCTACTCCAAAGTGCCAATAATAACGACTATCTTCGGAAGCGATTACAGCAGATGCTAAATAAGGGCCAAAGTCTGATAACTTTTTCAGGTCTGTGTGGGCGATATTTCTAGGTTGGCGGAGTGGAGTTGAGCCATCGCGGGCATAGACAACTACAGGGGCTTTAGTGGCTGTAGGTAAGGGTCTGACGGAAAATTTCATCCACTCTACACCTATAGCTAAGGCAACCAGAGCGGTGACACCACAGACACCATAAGCTGTCCAAGTGGCAGCTTTCACATACCAAGCTGGTGGATCAATATATTCCAGACGCACGGAAGCAGCTAGTTCCGGGGGACCCAAGGTAATGACATCACCATGACGCAGTTTTAGAGAATTTATCCGCCTTTTGCCCAGATAAATACCATTAGTGGAATTTTCATCTTTGATGGTGAAAACAGAGATGTTTTGGGTGGAATCCCGGGACAGTGAGAGGTGAATTTGGCTGACAACTTGGTTACGGACGGTGATATCACAGGAAGAACTCCGTCCAAGCATATAGCGATCGCCTACGAGATTATATTCTTGTGACTGATTTGTCCCTGCATCATCCACCAATAGTTTTGGTACTTTGGCATCAGGCTTGAGCGCGATCTTAGAAAAATCAACTCTAGCATGAATAGTCTTTACAGCTTGAGTTACTTGACCAAGTAAGGTTTGTGGCTTTTGAGGAGGTTGGGGAGAACTCATAAACAATTAAAAATTAAAAATTCATAAGGAAGAGGGGGATTAACAAATGCCAAGATTAAAAATTAATAAAGAAGAATCTGTCTTTTTAATTTTTAATTTTGCATTTTTAATTACTTGGTGTTTTTTGTAACGAGGCAATTAACAAGCACATAATGCCAATACTAATAAAAGAATCAGCCATATTAAATACGGCAAAATTAATCAACCGAAAATCAAGGAAGTCAACAACATACCCTAATGCAAATCTATCAATACCATTACCCATCGCTCCACCTAAAATTAAACCATAACCCAATTGCTCCCAAAAACTTAACAATGGTCCCAATAATGCAATGGTTATCAATACTAGACTTACGCCCAAAGATAGCCACCTTAACCATTCTACCTTGCCACTTAACAAACTAAAAGCTGCACCTGTATTAGTAACATAGGTAAAATGAAATATCCCCGGTAGTAATGGCAGGGTTTGTCCTGGTCTGAAAGTCTGTACTACCCAGTATTTTGTTACCTGGTCGAATAAAAATGCGATCAAAGCAGCAATCCAGAAAAAACGATTTTTTATACGCATGATAAATTGGTCATTAGTTATTAGTTGTCCGTTGTTTCTCTTTGCCACTAACCAATGACCAATGACCAATGACTAATGACTAATAAAACATTATATGTCGTAGCACGTAAGCTACTATAGTGACAGCACAAACAACTATTAGTTGCCCTGGTAGTGCAAAGCAGGAGTATTTGAGGATAGCTTGAATTAGAGATAAATTTTCTGTTCCTTTCCAAGGCAAAATATAACTGATAATTAAATAAGTAATACCGCAGATGTGAACAGTGAACAAACCACAAATACAACTAAAAGCGAGAGTTTCTAGTCTAGGTTTTGCTTTAAAGGCTAAATAACCACAAATCCAAGCTCCGGGAATAAAACCCAACAAATAGCCAAACTGAGATAGTCTAACATAACCGATACCGCCTCCTTCGGCAAATACGGGTAATAAAGTTAATCCCATGACTAAATAGGCAATTTGCGAGAGCGCACCAGCATTTTGACCTCCTAAACAGCCTACTAGTAGCACTGCACCAATTTGATAGCTGACACCTAATGAAAGAGTTTGAATTCCGTGCTGACTCCAGTTCCAAGGTGAGGTAATACCATACGCTTCTAGGAAAGTACCACCCATTGTTAGGAGCAAGCCTATCATAGACCATAGCAGTTGATTTGACGCAGCAAACATTTATTAGGCGCAAGGGTTAATTAACAGTAAGCGAAAAGTTAACAATTACGAAGTGCTTCCCAAAGTTATCTTTTCAAAACTACAAAACTATATTGGCATTTTTGGAGAAAATACAATTATGTTACGGGGATTCCAGATATTGCTGTGATAAATCCTCGCACTTTTGGGATGAAATAATCAATCATCAGCAGTTACGTCGTAGTTAAACTAAGGGAATTGGTACTTATTGACCGTAATTAAGCGAATTTTAACCCCGAAATGACAAATCAGCGTTTATGCGATTCTTAGGAGAATCAAAATGTATTTACCATACAACAAAAACTTTGTACCAAGAGCTAAAGAATTAAGAAAGAATATGACTTTGGCTGAGAAAAAACTTTGGTATGAATATTTACGTAATTTCAAATATAGAGGTCATCGTTAACGCCCCATTGATAACTTGGTAGTGGTAAATATGTAGTGATAATAAAATTAGGCACTACAACAAGAATTAT
>JBAXRM010000198.1:0-8300 GCA_037131225.1 Nostocales cyanobacterium ELA583
CTCAGCACCACGGCAAATAATACGAATATTGCCAACAACATTACCACCACAGGGATTCAACAATTTAACGGTGGTGTCACCCTCACAGGCAATAATCCCAAAACCTTTAATTCCACCAACAATAATTTGAATTTTGGTAGCACAATTAATGGTTTAACCACAGATTTAACCCTGAATGCAGGGACAGGAAATCTAACTTTAGGCAATACAGTTGCTGTTAATAGTCTCAGCACCACGGCAAATAATACGAATATTGCCAACAACATTACCACCACAGGGGATCAAACCTTCAACAGTTCCGTTACATTAAGTGGCACTGGTAATCAAGAATTAAAAGCAGATACAGGGACAACAGCCTTTAATAACTCCTTGTTTACTGGGAATAATAACCTGACCTTAACAGCAAATGAAATTAACTTGTCAGGAGGAAATAATTCGGTTACAGGCAGTAAGAATTTAGTCCTACAAACATCCACTCCAGGGCAAAATATCAACATCAATAATGATAGTAATGCCGACTCAAATAGCTTAGACCTCACTAAATCTGATATTAATGCTTTAGCAAATGGTTTCAGTTCGATTACCATTGGACGAAATGACGGAAGTGGTCAGGTTACTGTTAATAATCCCGTGGAATTTACAGACCCCACAACTATCCAATCGCCCACTGATACAGGTTCAATTACTGCAACTTCTACAATTACAGGCTTAGATAATGCCTCAATTAATCTGTTAGCTAATCAAAATATTAGCACTGGTGATATCTCCACACAACGCCAAAGTATTAATCTGAAAAGTAATACAGGATTTGTCAGAACACAAAATATTACGACTCAAGGTGGGGATATTGATATTCAAGCGCAGGATAGTATTAAAGCCGGATTGTTAGATACCAGTTCTAGGAGTGGAAATGGTGGCAAAGTAAATTTAGATCCTCAAGGTGATATTGAAGTTACTACTATTAATACCCAAGCATTAGGTAGTGGCATTGGTGGTGATATCAATATTACAACTAACAGTTTTTTCCGGGCTACAGGTACTTTTCCCACCTTTATCGGCTCTATTCCTGTAAACGCTAGTATTTCTACACTCGGAACAAATGGTAGTGGTAATCTCACCATTACTCACGGAGGAAATGGTACCACAGCCTTTGTAGTCGGTAATACCGATAATATAGGCACAGCCGGAGCAATTCTCGCTGGTTTGAACAACAGTATCAGACCTACAAGATTTTATGAAGGCAATTATACCCAAGGGAACATTCAAATAATTACTAATTCAACTATCAGGCAAACTGCTAACCCATCAGACGAATATTATATTTTGCAGTCATCAAATATTAGCAATGCGATAACAAAAGTTGACACAGGTTTTGCTGGAGTAGAAGAGGATTTTACAAAGGAGTTTGAGCAATTTTCTGGACAAAAGGTTGCCAGAAAATCTGTCGCTGATATTCAAGCTGAACTGAGACAAATTCAAGCACAAACAGGAATTAAATCAGCTATTGTTTATGCCAAATTTAACGATAACAGTGATATTTTGACAACAAATAACGAAGTAATTAATTTACGTATACTCACTTCAGAAAGTCAAACCACCATTAAACTTCCCAATGCAACTAGAAAAGAGGTTAGAGAAGTTGCAACTGATTTTTACAATGAAATTTCGGATTCCAAGAGTACAAATTATTTAAAATCAGGAGAGCAATTATATAGATGGCTAATTGCACCCTATGAAGTGGAATTACAAAAGCAAGGCATTAATAATCTGTCCTTTATTATGGGTGCGGGTTTGCGTTCTATCCCAATAGCTGCTCTCCATGATGGTGAAAAGTTTTTGATTGAAAAATATAGTTTGGGCATCATCCCCAGTGCAAATTTCACGAATATAAGTTATTCAGACATAAAAAAATCTCAAGTCTTAGCAATGGGAGCTAGTGAATTTGCCCCAAATCAAAAAAAGGACCCTTTGCCAGCAGTAGAAGTAGAGGTTCCTTATATTGCTAAACTATGGAATGGTAAATCTTTCCTCAATGAAAGCTTTACCCTAGAAAATCTCAAGCTTAAACGCCAAGATAATTCTGTTACAAACAAACCTTTTGAAATGGTTCATCTAGCAACTCACATAAAATTTAGTCCTGGTGATGCCAGCAATTCTTATATCCAATTGCACCATAGTCAACTGCCACTAAATAAAGTCCGTGAGTTGGGATGGAATCAACCACCCGTAGAGTTACTAGTTTTAAGTGCTTGTGAATCAGCTTCTGGAGATAGCAAAACCGAGTTAGGTTTTGCCGGTTTAGCAGTTAACACTGGTGTAAAATCAGCAGTTGCTAGTTTGTGGAATGTCAACGATGCTGCTACTCTAGTTTTGATGACTGAGTTTTATCAGCAGTTAAAAACTGCACCAATTAAGGTAGAAGCACTGCGACAAGCACAATTGGCTATGATTAAAGGTGATGTTACAGTTGAAGACAACAAATTAATTGCTATCAACAGGAGTGTTGATATAACACGGGGCATTTCCACTGAGCTACAGGTTATAAATCTCAAGCACCCTTATTATTGGTCGGCTTTTACGATGATTGGTAGCCAGTGGTAATTTGGTTGGAATGATTGTGGAAGTGGAAAGCAAAATACAGGTGGTAGGTAAAAGGATATTTGAAAAGTATCAGAATTAATCGAGATCCCCCCAACCCCCCTTATCAAAGCTACGGTGTACACACAAATAATTAGATCCCCCTAAATCCCTCTTTTTAAGGGGAGCCAGTGCGGTCTTGGGGGTTTCCACCATGAGCAACTGGCGCAGATTTAGGGGGATCTGCGGGTGTCACACCCCACACGAAAAAGTTTTCAAACAACCATTTTTTGATGATTCAAAAAATGGGCGAAACATTGGTTAATAATATGGAAAATAGTTTAATAAATGCCAGCCTGTCTACCCAAAATCTGACCTTTACACCAGGTACTACTCCTGCTACTTTTACAATCACTGTCAACAACGACAGTAGCGAATTTGCTAATTTTCAAATAGAAATTACAGCCGCAGGAGAGCAACGCAATTCAGAATATCGCTGGTATAAACTTGAAGGAGAAATGGCTGCTGCTAAACCACCAGGAGATAGTACGGACTTTCAAGTATTCATTTTTAATACACCAATCATTGGATTTGTAGGTACTGTTAACCTAACGGTAAGAATCTTTTCACCACAGCTAAGAAGAGAATGCAGGCTAATGCTGCGCCTGAAAATCGAGCGAGACAATCAACCTACATTTTTAAGTCTAGAATTGCCCGTACGAGAATTCCAAGTCTATCCTTGTAATACTGTAGATATCCCAGTGCGAGTTAGAAATTTAGGTCAACAAACGACGATTGTGACATTGCTTTTTGTCGGTGTTGATTTATCTTGGTTAATTGGTAATGTAGAAAGACGATTTTCTCTCGATCCAGGTGGTTACACAGAAGTAATTTTTCAATGTCGACCACCATCTGTAGTTCAATCACCCAGTCAAAACTATTCTTTTACTATTGAGGCTAAAACCAATAATGGCCATCCAGCTAGTGTAGCGGGAAATATAACAGTTTTACCGGTAGGTTTTATCGAGTTTTCTACCACAAACAAGCGCCAGACAATTCCCAGTCAGTCCAGATGGCTGCCTAATTGGAAGTCTCATACAGCTACCTTTGAGTTAATCTTCAAAAATGCCAGCAACCTCTATCAAGATATTGATATTAATATTCAGGGTAGGGATTGGCGAAAATGTACTTATAAAACTGGACCAGAAACAGCAAGTTTGCATTTAGGAGAATCAACTAAAGTTCTCCTCAATGTTCAAACAAAACGCCCTTGGGTAGGATTAGCAAAAACTTTGCTACTAGAAGCCAGAGCCGAATTATCTGATCACCGTTTGGGAACTACAGACCCCGCTACTCAAACTCTAGAATTACACAGATTACCGATTATTCCCATCTGGTTGCAGTTTGTGGTTCTGGGACTAATAGCATTACTGTTAGCATTACTACTCATACCAGAGCCAATTATGCACACTGGTTCTGTAACTTCTGTGGTTTTTAGTGGTAACGGTGACTCTGTTATCAGTGGCTCAAACGATTGCACATTAAGATTTTGGAACATTAATCGCAATAACAACAGTTTAGAACCAGGAACAGTAACTTATCAAGGACAGCCGAATGCTTGTGGTAAACCACAAAAACCTAGCGGCTTGTTAGCAATTACCGATGCTTCTGTGGAAGTTTTACGCTGGATGCCCGTAGACAATAATCTTGTGGCACTTGGGCTAAAAAATGGTGTAATTGAACTCAGAGAGGTATTTAATGGCAAGAAAAAACAAGAACTTAAAGATCCAGAAATAGGTGATAGGGTCTTTGATCTAGCATTTACTAAAAATTCATTGCATTTATTTAGTGGTTACGGTAGTGGTCAATTAAGAATTTGGTCAAGAACCGCTGTTAGTCATCCATTTCAGCCAGAAGTGCAACAAGTTATTAACCTCAAAACTCTTCAATTCAAATTACCTTTTGAAGCTCGCGCTTTAACTCTCAGTCCTGATGATCAAACCCTAGTGATAGCAGGAAACTATAAGCGTTTTTTATTTGGTTCATTTAATCCCAGTCAACCTAATAATCAACTGCGGAATTTATCAGTGCAGAAATTAGAAAAAAGAGGTGGTTCAACAGAGAGAGACAAATATGTTTGGGCAGTAGATTTTGTACCTAAATCACCAGAAAAAATTTTAGCAACTGGTGATTCTGGGGGCTATATTAATATTTGGAATTTAAATCAATGCCAAACTGCTAACAATGCCAGCACCCAGAACCCAATTAGCGAAGTTGATTGTCAGTTATTAGATAGTTGGCAAGTAAGGTCGGGAAAGCCAGTACAAACTTTGAAATTTAGTGAAGATGGAAGCTTGCTTGCTAGTGGGGGAGATAATGGGGAAGTTATAGTTTGGCATTTAACTAAGGCATATAAACTCGACAAAACAAAAGCAGCTAAAGGTCAAATGATTTACCAAAGTGCCAAAGAAAGCGGAATCAAAAGTATCGGCATCAATAGTGTTGACTTGAAAAACAATATGATTGTGAGCGGTGGGGAAGATTTTCAAGTTAAACTAAATCGCGTCAAGTAAGGAATCTGAATGGTATGCAAACTCAATCCAGTCCATTGCAAATTATTATTAACCCACCTGGTCAGCAATTTGGAATGCCAGGAGATACGATTGAACTTTATGTTGTGGTCATTAATCAAGGAAACCAGAGTGCTATTGTTGACTTGTCTTTTAGTTTTGATGACCAATTTGCAAATCTCATGGGGTGGTCTGTTTCACCTCAAGAAAGTTTGGCGATCGCTCCCCAACAGACTAGCGACGAAGTTAAATTTCAGTTGCACATTCCTGATGATGCTTTACCAGGGACTTACGACTATACCCTAATAGTGGACGCTCCTCAGCATTATCCTCAAGATACTCCCATCGTCTTCCCACTCCAACTAAAAGTTCAGATCAAAGAACAAACCATCATTCGGATAAATGACCCGACTTTTTCACTCAAGTCTAGCAGTAATCCCAAGAAACCCCTAATTTTAAATCCCAGTGAACCTTTCCAAGTAGAAGTGACAGTGGAAAATCGCTCCAACCGTGTAGACAGTTTCCGCATCACTTGCCCAGATTTAGATGAAGATTGGTTTACTATCACTGATCCGACAACTGGAGTCGAAGGGACAGGACTATTTGAAGTCACTGCACTAGGACTCAATCCCCATTCTCAAGGCCAAATCTTGCTGACATTCCACCCACCAGGATATACCTTAGCAGGAATGTATTCGCCGACTATTCGCTTACATTCGGAAAACTATCCCGACTTAGTGCTGTTAGATTTGGTTTACATCCAAATTCCGACAAATTATCGTTTAGATGTACAGTCACAGACTATTTTGGCACAAGTAAGTCGCAGTTCTGCCAAGTATGAATTATCGTTAATTAACCAGGGAAATGTGGTGCGTGAATTGAAGTTTACCCTGGAAAGTCGAGATGAAGAAGCACTTTATACATATCAATTTGAGCCTAGTGAAGTGAGGTTATTGCCTAATAAAAAGGGTGCGGCTAATCTCACCGTAACACCTAGACCTTGGTGGCGCAGACCTTGGTTTGGTGGAGGGCTAGTTATCAACTTTCAAGCCCAGATTCAAGACAAAGATAATCTACCTCTAACTAACACTTTACCTCAACTAAGTTTTGTCTGGAAACCCCGCCCTTGGTGGCAATGTTTATTATTAATTTTAGTATGTTTAGGATTATTCAGTGGGATAAGTTTCATCATTTGGCGGCTTTTAAACCCTGCTCCTGTAACATTAGAAGAATTCTCTACCCTTAGACCTAAATATACTGAAGGTGAAGAAGTCAAGTTGAGTTGGAAGATTAAAAACCATCAAAATTTACAAAGCTTGCTACTGACGATTGCCGGAACCCAAAAAAAGTATTACTTTAATAAAGACTCTTTTAAAGATGCACAGGACAACACATTTCGTTGTCAACCGGAAAAAGAACTCCTGAGTTGTGATAATGTGTCAACAGGAGTGACAACTAAAGGAAAGCATAGTTTTGAATTACAAGCATCCTATCGTCAAGGTGCGTTGTTTTTCTCTCAAGATGCAAAAACTGCACCACAAATCAAACAAGTTGAAATTAGCCAAAAAGAAATAGCTGAAGTTTTAGAGTTGAAGACAGATAGACCCCAGTATACAAAAGGTAATAATATTAATTTAAGTTGGAAAATTTCTCGTCCTTTGCTGCTGAAAGAAATTCAAATAACTGGCAAGGCAGAAGATGGTACATCAGTAGGTAAATTAGGTGTTTATCGTTTTAATCAAGATAATCAAGGTAAGATTATTTTTGATTCTAAGCTTCAGAATCTATGTGCAAAAACAGAAAATCAACAATTAGAATGTAGAAATATACCTATATCTTTATTAAAAGCTGGTAAATTCACGTTTGAAATTAAAGCTTTACCCAATAACGGCAGTGACAGGAGTAGTTTAAAAAAGACTGAATCAGCAATTGAGATATTACCAAAACCATTTAGAATTGTTTCTTTCACACTTAATGGTAGTGAACAACCCAATCAGGAGTTAAAAGAGGGAGCAACAGCTATTTTGTCTTGGGAAGTAGAGGGGGAAGATGTTCAAGTGAAACTTGATCCGATTATTGGTAATGTGCTACCTGTGGGGTCACAGAAACTACCAGTTAATCAAGCCTTTCCGTCTCAAATCAAACTGCAAGTTCATGATAAATTGGGTAAGCAGCAGCCTCAAGAAAAAGCATTTGCGATTGCAGTCATCAAAAAAGTTGAGCCTACAGTTCCACCTTCTTCTATCTTACCTGCACCACAGACAACGCCTGTTTTTCCTGGTTTTTAACCCCGATTGATAGCCAAGATAACCAAAGCAAACCACTCAAGTGCAAGAAAAGTTTCAACTATCTAAATATTACGCCTTATGTGAGTTAAGAGATCGGATGTTGTTCAAAAGTAAGAACATCAATACCAAAACGCTGACGCAGCAAAATACGCAGAGTATGACTGGTAATTTTAGCGGCAACATGGACGCAGATACCGTCAACTTTCTTTCTCAACAGACGTTCCTATAAGGAGAGAGTTTTTCAAATATCCTAAAATTTAAGTTCTAGATTCACTTCTCCTCTAAAACCGTCATCACTTTTACCTAAACGAGAATTCATCACTAAACCAGAATTAGCACTTGCATAACGAAATATCATCCCATAGTTAGGATCTTTTAACTGACTTTCAAATCCTTTGGTAGCTGTAGAATAAGTCGAATAGTATGGACCAATTGTGACAGTCCCTAACCCGGATTTCTCACAAGTGAAAAAAATCATTGATAAAGAACGAAAAAAAGGAAGTTTATTTAATACATAAGTAGCAAAGATGAAAAAAGGAAATCTCTTCAGTATATATTTAAGAACTTTCGTTAAATATAAAGATACCAGTTCTATGACTTACAAAGAAACTCTCATCAGCTTAAATATGATTGCAGAAAAATGATTTTTATAATACATCTTCTCACCCAATTTGTTTTAAAAATCGGGGCTTTATCTGCCGTCAATTCTATTCCCCAGGAGAAAAGTTTGCCTCCTTAACATCTGCTGTAATTTGTTCAATAACAATCTGACTATCAGGTTCAGTTGCGGCTTTATATAGTTTATTTGTCTGGCTCTACCGGACTTAGTATGCTAAACTGGAGGGAACAGGGAACTCTTAACTGG
>JBAXRM010000199.1:0-8195 GCA_037131225.1 Nostocales cyanobacterium ELA583
CATCACCAGTCAGAGAGACAATGTATCGTTTTGCAGGCATATACTTTATATAATATTGGAAATACATCTTCATATTATCCGTCAAAATGTCTTTGACAGACTACTAGTAGCAATCAAAGTTATTTATTACGCCTTATGTGAGTTGGAGGCTGGAACAATGCAATCTCGTTCGTAAGACTAGGACTTGTCGGTAAAGTGAAGTCTGAAACCCTTAAAATAACCGGGGCATTTTTAACTCACATAAGGCGTTTATTATAAATTTATATTCCTAGTAGCCAGTAATTACTTTTAATATAGAATTAATATTTGATTTTTGAAATATCCGTAGGGTGGGCAATACCCACCCTATATTACTGAAATTTTTCAAATATCAAATATGATTCCTATATTCCTATCAAAACAACAAATTTGGCTTGACGTGATTCATGATATAAGCTGAAATAAAAATAAGGAAAACTTAATTATACAAGTCCCTATGATACCAAAAGGTATGATTTAAAAAAATCGCCGTAGTTTATAAACTGAAATTAAACATAGGAAGATTGCCATCAGATGAATTCCTCACCTTCTTCAAATTATTGGCATGGGCGCTCTATCGGTGATAACCAGCGATACCGGATAGATAGACCTTTAGCGGTCGGCGGTATGGGAGAGGTTTTATTGGCAACAGATACCCGTCTTGGTCAGCAGGTAGTGTTGAAGTTACTCAAAGATACGCTGGTAGCATCCCAAGAGATGAGAAAGCGTTTTGAGCGGGAAGTAGCAGTTTGTGCAACTTTGCAAAGTGACCATATTGTTAAGATTAGTGATTGTGGGGTAACTCCAGAAGGATATCCCTTTTATGTAATGGAGTATTTGCGCGGTCAAACACTGCGACAATTGTTGTTGCGAGAACAACGATTATCTGTGGAACGAACTGTGAGTATTATCTCTCAAGTTTGTCAAGGTTTACAGATAGCGCATCAAGGAGCGACTCTGCAAAAAGATGGCAGTAATGAACATATTCAGGTGATTCATCGTGACCTGAAACCCGACAATATATTTCTTGTCCCCACGGATTTGGGAGAGTGGGTGAAGATTTTAGATTTTGGTGTCGCCAAAATCCGTAGTGAATCTTCTGAACAGACTAGTCTCACTAATACTTTTATCGGCACATTTCGTTACGCTGCGCCTGAGCAAATCCAAAATAAGCAAAATCTAGATGCTAGGGCTGATATTTATAGTTTGGGCATTATCCTATATGAAATGTTTTGTGCAGCAGATCCCTTTGGTTTAAGTGTCAAGGGTAATAATATCACTGAGGCTTCCTGGGTTTTAGCCCATGCTTATGAACCACCAACACCTTTGCGGGAACAATCAGGATGTGAACACTTATCTACTGCTATCGAAGCTGTAGTGCTAAAATGTCTACACAAAAACCCGAATAATCGCTTTGCATCAGTAGCTGAACTCAACCAGGCTTTGCAAGCAGCCAGCCATCCTATACCCAATGCGGCTGCAAAGCAGGAACAAAATATTGTTCCCCAGCAACCAATACTTGATCAGCCAACTATCTCTAAACCCTTGTCCTCAGTTGAATTAACTCAACCTCTGTACAATCAACGGTTGAATAACGAAACCGTCCCCCGACCTGTACAGCCCATTCAACCGAAACCACTGCAAGAGACAATTCTCCCACCTCTTCCTTCACCCTCTCCTACGGCGAATAACGAAACTGTACCCCGACCTTTACAACCAATAGAACCAGACGAAGTGGAAGGGAGAATTTTCCAACACCGCCCTTCACCCTATCTTAGTGGGAATCAAGAAACTGTACCCCGACCTGTACAGCCCATTCAACCGAAACCACCGGAAGGGACAATTGTTCAACCCCGTCCTTCACCCTCTCCTACGGCGAATCAAGAAACTGTACCCCGACCTGTACAGCCCATTCAACCGAAACCACCGGAAGTGACAATTGTCCAAAACCGTACTGCATCCGAGCCAACACCTGCTGTTTCTCAAAGTAGTAACAACACACCAGATAACACAATCTTTCAACCAAAGCCAAAACAATTAGTGAACCCCAGAAATTCTCATGTTTTTGGGAAAAATCTGTGGATTGGATTAGCAATGATGGTACTAGCTTTTTTTGCGGGAATGTTTATATTTTCTTTACAATTAAATCAAGGTTCTAAAGATTCACCGAATGTACCAAACTCAACTCAAAAAAACTAATTCGGACTTGCTGATAGCGCAGCCTCCCTCTAATTCTGATTCTTAGCCCTAACGAAAAAACTTTTATGGCTAACGCTATCAGCAAGCGCTAATTAAAAAAGTATCGACAAAAGTCTAATTACATAGAAATGACTCATCCAGATATTGTATATGGATATGTATTATCTGCCAGCCAAACACTTTCATGCTTATCTTTGTTGTTCAAACATTAGCAGAAATTCTAGCTGGAGGAACCTCACTGATAAGTACCGAGCAAATTGACTTTAGCCATCCTAGTCATCGCCGGGAAGAGGGTGCAGGCCCAACTCTCAATTTGTACGTTTATGACTTACGTGAGAGTAAACAAATGCAGCATTCTGGCAGACAAGTAGAACGCAAATCAAACAACGGTCTGCAATCTGCCACAGTCAATTGGTCACCTAGTTGGTTTGATGTATCTCTATTATTAACAGCTTGGGACAGAACTGCTTTAGGTGAGCATCACTTGTTAAGTGAAGCTTTGAACGTGCTGTTGCGTCATCGCTCTCTGCAAGAGGATTTTTTGCTGCCAGAATTGCGGGGTTATGGCAATTTGTCAATGACAGTTGCTCTTGATCCGCCCATTGAGGTTGGCTCTTTATGGAGCGCTCTGAATGTACCCTTGCGTGCTGGCTTGTTTTTGACAGTAACAGCACCCTTGGAGCCACAGTCTGCAACTGTACCATTGGTTTGGGAACGAATTTTCAATTTACAAAACCAATTTCCTGCTAATGGTAATAGCTCGGTTGCTACTAGACGAGTAGCAACCGCCGGAGTTGTGAAAAGCGCTTTATCTAACAAGGTTTTGGTAGATGCAAAAATTTCAGTGTTAAAAACTGAAAAATCCGCAGTCAGTAATCAAGAAGGACTTTTCTTTTTTGAAGACCTGCGGATAGGTAATTATGTTTTGACAATTAATTGTCCTGGCTATTTACCCAGGGATGTCAACGTCTTGGTTGATAGCCAAAGTTATAGCTTCAAAGAAATCTTACTAACTCCTGAATAATTTAGGTGTTTACCAACTAGGAGACGCTTTTATGGCCAGACTTGATTACTTTGCTCCAGGTGTCTATATTGAAGAAATTGACCGTGGTAGCCGTCCGATTGAAGGTGTGAGTACGGCAGTCGCTGGTTTTGTGGGATTTACAGAAGATATTCGTGATGGGGCTGAGTTATTTAAGCCCATGTTAATTACGAATTGGACGCAATATCTTAACTACTTTGCCCGTCCTAATTCCGATGGGTTCACCGACTTTAACGCCTACTTACCTTTTACGGTCTATGGCTACTTTATGAACGGTGGTGGTCGTTGCTACGTGACCAGCATTGGTACTCAGTTACCAGGTGCACCCAAGCCAGCCAACCCAGAACCAGCGACCCTGAGAATTAATGGTAGAGGTAATCGTCCAACACTGGCCTTTGCTTTGCGCCCTGAGCAAGCAGCAAGTGGAGCAATCAATATTTTAATTAGCGATAGTGGTCCTCGCGCTTTACCAGAAGGTACAGAAGGCGAAGCCCCACCTAATACTGGTGAGTATTTTTCCGTGCAGATTCGTCGTGGTGATGAAGTTCTTGAGCAATTCGAGAACTTAACCATGAACCGTGAAGCCGCACCCCAGATAGCGACCTATGCGATCGCTGCTTTGAGAAATTCTATGTATCTCCAGGTGCAAGACATTACTCAACCAGGACAGCCTTTATCTCGCCGTCCGGCTAATGGTCAGTACGAACTAGCACCGCAGATTGTCGCTGCAACCGTTGATAGATTTTCTAGCGATTTAGAAGGGATACGTGATGACCGGACAGGGGTAAGGGGGATTTTTGAAATAGATGAAATCACTATGCTGGCTTGTCCAGATTTAATGCGGGCATATCAAGCAGAAGTAATGAACTTGGATCAAGTCCACGGCATCATGGAACTGATGATCAGTATGAGTGAAGGTTCAGCCAGTGGTGATATTCCTAATCCACCTAACCGCATGGTTGTGCTTGATCCACCACCAGAATTTACCAAACCTCAGCAAGTAGTGGAATGGTTAAATAGATTTAACCGTCGTTCCATGTTTGCCGCACTTTATTATCCTTGGATCAAAGTGGCCAACCCACGCGATCGCGGTAATCCCATTCTCGTCCCTCCCTGTGGTCATGTCATGGGAGTTTGGGCGCGGACTGATGAAACCAGAGGTGTTTATAAAGCCCCTGCCAATGAAGTCCCTAGAGGCGTAATTGGTTTAGGTTATGAGACCAACTTCCGGGAACAAGAACTATTAAACCCCTTGGGAATTAACTGTATTCGCACCTTCCCTAACCGTGGTATCCGCATCTGGGGTGCTAGAACCCTGGTTGAGCCAGATAAAACCGAGTGGCGTTATATCAGCGTTCGGCGATTGATTAGTTATATTGAAAAATCCATTGAACTAGGTACTCAGTGGGTAGTCTTTGAACCTAACGATGAGGATTTATGGGCCCGTGTCAGACGGACTGTTAGTAACTTTTTAGAGCGGATTTGGCGTGAAGGTGCTTTATTTGGATCTAGTCCACAACAAGCATTCTATGTCAAGTGTGACGAGGAACTCAACCCACCAGAAACCCGAATATTAGGTCGTCTGTATATTGAGATCGGAGTTTGTCCTGTCAGACCTGCTGAATTTGTCATCTTCCGCGTCAGTCAGTGGAATGGAATGGCAGATGATGAGTAATGAGTAGCAGAAAATTCCAGATTGAACGTACTTTATAACACTTATTACACAGGAGTTTAAATCACTATGGCAGGGGAATTTTTAACGGCTTGTAAATTTTACTTCGAGGCTGACGGAATTACTGATAAATTCATCAAAGAGATTAGTGGATTAGGCGTTGAAAGCACTCCAGCACAGGATATCCACGGTTCATCTAAGTCTGGTAAGATCATGCGTCAAGCCACACCTACAATAGTAAAGTTTACTAACATAACACTGAAAGTTATTGCCACTGATGACGTAGACTTGTATCAATGGTATCAAAAGTGTAACGAAGACATGGGAGATTCCAGACAGTGGGCGCAAAATCGTAAGACTGGTTCAGTGGTTGCTTATGACCAACAAGGCAGTGAAAAAGCCAGATGGAACATTGTTAACTGTTATCCCTGTAAATATACAGGTCCTACCTTAACTGCATCTGGTGGAGATATGGCCAATGAAACCGTTGAATTAGTTCACGAAGGCGTTAAACGGGTCAAATAACCAATAGAATACAAGTGGGGTAATTCATGAATTACCCCTACCTAAGAATAATTTTTACAGCCATATAACAAGAGGCAAAAGTAAAAACATTATCATCTTGTGAGGTTGAGATTTTAAGAATATCCTCACCTCCTGTTTGTTGCTATATGTTCAATAATTCCTAAATTAGTCTTATCAGCAATCAAAAGTGTCAAAAACAGCAGGTCAAGTTCCAGAAATTCTTACAGCCCATAGATTCTATTTAGGGCTGACACTAGACGGTCAAAAAGATAATGTTGATGGTTTCTTTTTAGAGTGTCAAGGCTTTAAAAGAAGCCAAGATGCCATTGAAATTACCGAAGTCACTCCTAATAAATGGGGTGCATCAGATAAAGGTCAAGTTGTCAGAACTAAGATTCCCGGTAATGTGAAGAGTGGGAATATCACTCTGAAGAGGGGTATGACCAATTCTCTAGCCATCTGGAAATGGTTTGAAGCCGTTCAGGAAGGTAAATGGGCTAATCAACGCAAAAATGCTGCTCTGACTATCTATGACCAATCAGGACAAGAACAGGCAAGATTTGAATTAGCTGGTGCTTGGCCTGCTAGTTATAAAATCGCTGATGTCAATGCTCGCAGTAGTGATATAGAAATTGAAGAAATTGAAGTTGCTTATGAAGAATTTAAGCGTGTGAAGTAGTTATTGGTAATTGGGAAAAGGCAAGAGAAAAGAGTTAGATAATCTCCACCTAAACCCAAACTAAGTTGTGCAAGTGCGGTTAAAAAATTAAAATATGTTTGCAACAGAGTTTGAATTTACACTGCCTAAAGGGTATCTGGACTCAGAAAGCAACCTCCACCGCAAGGGTATTATGCGGTTATCAACGGCAATAGATGAGATAGCACCTTTGCGTGATCCTCGTGTCAAAGCTAATCCAGCTTATGCTACGATTATTATACTGTCGCGTGTGATTACTCAATTGGGTGCTTTATCGGAAATTAGTCCGGCTATGGTAGAAAACTTTTTTGCTCAAGATTTAAATTATCTCCAAGACTTTTATCGTTATATCAATGGCTTGGAAGGTGAAACTTCCTTACCAGAGGAGAAGGATATCCTCAGAACCACTTCTGCATAATTGATTAAACTAGATAACAAGGACTTATGGCCTCTAAACAGGATACCCTCCGCACTGAATTTGACTTCACTCTACCGCGAGGGTTAATTGATAGCCAAAACCGCGTGCATCGTCATGGCAAAATGCGTTTAGCTACCGCCAAAGATGAAATTCTTGTACAGAAAGAGCGCAAAGTTCAAGAGAACTCCGCTTACAGTGTTTTGGCAATGTTTTCTCGTGTTATTATACGTTTAGGTAGTTTAAATTCTGTTAGTTCTGATTTACTCGAAGAACTACTATTACATGACATTGCCTATCTTAGAGAATTTTACAATCGGATCAATCAGCAAGGAAATACACATATTCCTACTCAATGTCCACACTGTAATGCTCAATTTCCTGTAGAGCTATCATTAGCGGGGGAGTCATAAGCTACCCCTCTGACACCTTGTATGAGGAGGTAGCGTTTATTGCTTATCATTTTCATTGGCCACAAGATGATATTCTCAATTTAGAACACAATTACCGTCAGCGATGGATAGCAGAAATTAATAAAATTAACCAAAAATTAATATGAAAGTCAAAATTACCTATTTACCCACACAAAAAGAGGTAAATGAACTCGATTTAGTTGCAGCAACTATACCAAAAGGAGAGTGTATAATAGGTCGTTCTCCTGATTGTGACTTACCCTTAGAAAGTCCAGATGTCAGTCGCGTACATGGTAAGTTCTTTGTTAAAGATGGCAGGTATTATTACTGCGATACTGAGAGCAGGAATGGTTCAATCATTAATAATAAATTAGCCGAAAAAAATCTGCCATACGTCTTAAACCACGAAGACTCTATCCAGATTGGAGATTATGTTCTAATAGTAGAAGACATTAAACCTGTACCTGAACAATTACCCGAAACAGTATTTAGGGTTATAGATCCTGCACTGTTTTCTAGACCACTATTTGAAAATGTTAATGTTGCTAACATTACTAATCTAGAACCGGAGGTAGTTAGCGAATTTAGTGGAGAAGTTATCATTCCTGCAACTCAGGAGGAAGTTCCAGCATCTGAAGTTATTCATGCTGCTTCCTCAGAGAATGAAGAGGTAATAACTGCTCCTGAAAATCAAATAGTAGAAGAAAAAATCTTTGTACAATCACAAGATATTGCTAGTCAATTACGGGAGATAGTAACTGATGTGGCGACAAATAACCGAGAGGAAGAGGTAGATTTAAGTTCGCCAATTTTAGAAGAATTGACAACTGTACAACCCCGTGATCTAAACATTCCACCATCGGTAACTGATGCTTATAAAGAGGTAGATTTAGATTTAAGTCCGCCAATTTTACAAGAATTGACAACTGTACAACCCCGCGATCTAAACATTCCACCATCGGTAACTGATGCTTATAAAGAGGTAGATTTAGATGATGGTGGTCAGGAAAGTTTAGAAGTTGTGAGTGAAGTTCACCCAGAAGCCACTACAGATGTCGCTATAGTCACAGAAGAAACTTCTATTTCTACAACAGAAGTAGGTGAAGAACTAACAGCCGTAGATACTGTCTCTACAGCAGAAAATTTAGAAACAGAAGCGTCTATTTCTACAACAGAAGTAGGTGAAGAACTAACAGCCGTAGATACTGTCTCTA
>JBAXRM010000200.1:0-8174 GCA_037131225.1 Nostocales cyanobacterium ELA583
AATTATCCAAAAACCGCTTGACAAAAGACTTACAGCCTTAACTTGTCACCAATGAGCTGTGGTAGCTATTGTAGCGATTTTATTGACACTCTCAGGTCTAAAGACACTGAGATTCTGCGGACAGAATAGTCTTAGGCAAAGCCCAAAGTCTAATTATCGCTGCGTTCGTCAAACAACGCCTACCCAGTGAGCCTAAGTCTAAGCTTAGATTGCTGGCTACTTTTCTTAAAATATTCGCTGCACCATTTAGATCAGCATTAATAATTGAACCATTAGCTGACTGATACAATCCACGTTTAAGGCGCTTACCTGATGCTTTCCACCCCTCTGGTTTTTGACCGTAAACGGGTAGGGAGTCTCCATCTAAGAAAGATGCTTTTGACGTATAAGATTCTTCGGTTTCTTGAAATCTAATCCCGTGTAAATCACATAATTGTTTTAATCGGTCTTTTAGTTTAGCTAAAGGCATTTGAACAAACTTTTGATTGTTCAATTTACCCATATTGGCATTAGATTTAAAACCTTCATTCCAGCCAATTACTAATGTGCCAATACCATGTTTTAGGCAATGGTCAATAATTAGTTTTGCGGCTTTATTAACACCATCCCGCATTTGATGGTTGCGTTTACGGGTTACTCTGTCTAACCAATTATCCCAGTAAGCTTCTGGTTTATTTTCTTTTCGGGTTGATACTTTTTTATTCCAAAGTTGATTCATCGCTTTCATCGAACGAGCATCAATTAATAAAGAATTACCCAAAGTATCAACACAAGCGGCTAAATTATCAGCAGTTCCTAAATCAATTGATAGAGCTTGATTGATGTCTAAATCATGCTTTTCTCTCTCGACTTCATAAGACATTTCCAGATAAAAAGCACCATTTTTTGGGAGAATTGTAAACTCTTTAACCTTTGAGTAATAAATGTTTGAAGGCATTGTCAAGAAGAAATCAGAAATACCAAACCATCGCCTAACAGTTAATCCTAGAGAAAATCTAAGTTGCCCATTAATTAGAGTTGGCTTTTGTCCTCCACCATTAGGATAAGCGACCTTAAAAAGTTTAGAACCTGTTAGATATCCTGGTGCTTTAGGTTTAAAGTGTAATTGACCTTTGAGAAACAAAGAACGCAATTCTTTAAAAGACTTAAATGCTTCAATTACAGACAATAAAGTTTGCTGTGCAGGTGTGGAAGGCATTGATTGAGCAACCATAGTTTTAGAAACTGAAGGTTCATAAGCTAAATCAAACTTACCCGTTAATAATTTTCCAGTTTTAAAGAACGTTTGTCGAGCAAAATAAATGCCACTGTTATATAATTTTCCTGATTGTTGGCAGAGATAATTTAATACTGCTTTTGTTTCATGATCGGGAGACAATAAAACCTGCTGTACGCCCATTGCTTTTTTATTCTTTACCACCAATTTTTGATGTAATGAAAGTTGACTTCTCTAGAATAATTTATTAAACTTAAATTGTCAATAGATATAAAGTAAACAACAAAAAAAATATGTTAACCCAAGAAGATTATAAAACCCATAACCATGTTAAATTCCTAGTTAACTATCATTTTGCCTGGATACCTAAACGCCGAAAAAAAAGTTTTAACAGGAGAGATAGCAACAAGAGCGAGACAAATTTTTGCTGAACTGGCTATAGAAAAAGGTTGGGATATTTTAGCTCTAGAAGTAGCCTCAGACCATATCCACTTATTTATCAGCGTCAAACCTACGGATACCCCACATTTGATTATCAAGGCATTTAAAGGTCGCTAAGTGCTTCTATTTACGTCAAGAATTTCCCCAATTAAAAAAACTACCGTCTCTTTGGACAAGTAGTTATTTTGTAAGTACAGCAGGGAACGTTAGTAGCGAAGCTGTGAGAAAATATATAGAAAATGCCACAGCGGTTAAAACCGTGGTCAGTGAGCTTGTCGAACTGCCCGTGCCGCTTACCTCTCAGGGCTAAAGCCGCTGAGTTTCCCGCTTACCGCGAGGTCTTATGAAGATAAAAATATTTGCTTGCAACAAGACAATATGTTTATTGATTTATAAAAGCGATGAACCATTGTAGAAACGTTTCATGGAACGTCTCTACAATCTTTTTTGGAGATACCTAATAGATGTTTAGTGTGATATTTGCGTAAGTCTTAGTTTCATTAAACAAAACTTTGGCATTTTTTAATAGCTGACAACATCTAGCTGACTGATGCTATTAATTTCGAGGATATCTAGTTGTACGACTAACGCTTTTTGGTTAGAGTTGACTAATCTTCCTATTTTGAAAAAGCCATTCCAGTCTTTAACTCTAAAGGCTTTAGATGTGTAACGGTTTTCTCCTCTGTTTCTGTTGTTAAAGAAAAACCTTGAGAGGGAACTGACACAACCGTCAGAATTGAGAAACTTGTAACTGTTAAAGCTTATATGCCATGACTTTTCCCAATTACCCAACTCCGACGGAAAAACCGCGCTAAGGCAGATTCTTCTAAAGATAAATAAATTGGTCTACCATGAGGACAGGTGCGCGGGTTGCGGGTACGTTGCCAATTATCTAATAATGTTTGCATTTCTGGTAAAGTCATCTTTGTACCATTGCGAATTGCACTCCGACAAGCAACAGCAACTTGAGCAGTTTGTAAATCTCCTCCCCAACTTAATTCTAAAATTGCCTCAGCACAATCTTCTCGTTGTTTTAAGATAGCTGGGATATTCCGCACTGCCCAAATTTTATCACCAAATGGTTCAATATCTAAATTGATGCGTTCTAATTGGGAAACCTGCGCTGGTGATAATTGATAAATAATAATTGGGGTTTCTATAGGTACTAATTGCCAATTATCACATAATTGTTCATATAATACTCGTTCATGGGCAATATGTTGTTCTACTAACCACATTCCCCCAGAATGTTCAGCAACAATATAAGTATTACTGACTTGAGCAACAGCTTTTAAATAGTTTTGATTTTCTTGATTTTGAGAACTTTGGGAACTTTGAGAATTGAAATTATATTCACCTTTAGATTCGGCAACTTTGAGTAAATTACTAACTCTGGTTGTCTGCACAGATTCTTTAATATTAGTTTCCGAAATTCGCAGAGATTTATTAATAGCTTCGGTAATTTGTTCTTGCCAAAAACTTAGTTCATTTAGATAAATTTCCGTTTTTGCTGGGTTCCGATTCCAGTTAATTTGATCTGGAGAAACAGTTAAATGTAAAAAACAAACGGGATAGCGATCGCGTGGTAATGTTTTATGAAAAGCTGAAAATATAGTTTGCTCTAATTCTGGTGATTTAATCATTCTGCCATTAATTGCCACCTTTACCCAATCAGGACGATGACGATGACATCTATCGGGTAATCCCATGACTAAATACAAAGATGAATTTTCCAGATTGGGGATTTCTAAATTCACTTCATGTAAATCATCCTGTCGTACCTGGGGGAGAATTTGCGGAATTAGTTTTCCTCCACTTGGTGCGGGACAAATCGTAAACCATTCTTTGTCATTTTGCCAAACTTGATAATTAACATGAGGATGACATAAAGCTATTTGGTGAATTATCCCTTGTACAGCTTTTAATTGCTGATTTGTAGAGGGTAAACCTTGACGACGTGCCTCACAATTAGCAAATAAATTATTAACTGTCACCACAGTACCAGGAGCAATAGCAGCAAAGTCCACTTGTGCTACTTCCCCTTCATTATTATAATTAACTCGCCATCCTTCATTTCCCCCCAAAGGACGACTTAATACTTCTAAATCTGCTAAAGTTGTTAAACTATGTAGTGCTTCACCACGAAACCCCAAACTGTTAATTTTCCATAAGTCTGCACTGGAATGAATTTTGCTGGTACTGTGTGCAGTTGCGGCTTGTTGCAAGTCATCTAAATTCATACCGCAACCATTATCAGCTACACGAACTCGCCATAGTTGCGGACATAAGGAAACGACAATGCGCGTTGCTCCAGCATCTAGGGAATTTTCCACCAACTCCCGGACTACAGCTACCAAAGAGTCAATTACTTCTCCTGCCGTAATTAAATATACAACTTCTGTTGGTAAAGCTTGAATAGTAGATACCATAGGGGGAATTAAGAATTAAAAATTGTCTCAATCTAGAGAACATTAGCCTACAATACCATGATGGCAAAATTATTATTTTTCACCGAGTATTGGAGGCTGGGTTAGTATCAAATCCTTAACCCAGCATTACCAGTGGTTTGGTGCGTTACGCTGTCACTAACACACCCTACGTTACTAATTAACTTACATCTTCTAGATATTGTAGTCCCCATTGGTAAAGCGATCGCATCAATAAATTATTTAAGTTGGGAGGTTGACTAATCTCACTAAGTACATCCATCATTAAGTTATTAATAATTTCCGGTGCTTCTGGCATTTTCACAGGAAAGTCGTTATTAGCCCAAAGATAACTAATACCTTTTAAGTTAATAGATTCACTTTCATGAATGATTTTGTTGCGTTTATTTTTAATAGCATATATCAACCTTGACCATTTATTATCTCTGCTGAACTTTCTATGTAAACACCAGCCTTGCATTAATTCTGCTAGGGTGGGTTCATCATTTTTATTCACTATCCAGCCCTTAGCATTCCAATTTTGAACCTTTGAATAAACATATAATAATTGTTCTAAAAGTTGGACAAACTGAATAAATGCTGTGGTATAGTTTCCTCGACAAAGACACAATTTTATTAAGATTGTTGATTCCCATAGTTTGATAATATTATTATCTTGCATTGTTTGTAGTTTGTTTTTCCACGTTTCAATTTGTTCTGCATCAACTGTCTTACTAACATCTTTAGAACCTATCCAATCTTTGAGTTTTTGGTAATAATCTTTATCAAATTCTCCATTACTATATTGTGCTAAAAAACCAGCTAATTTAGATAATACTGCATGACGATTTTGATGGACTTTTAGCCAAAGTTGTGCTTCTGAAAAATCTCCTCTTTCCCAAGCTGATTTAATGCGGAGTTTTTCTAATGACCAAAAATATTCTCCCATGGGGATTAATTTAAAACTTTGGGAGTGATTAGCGGTTACTAAATCATTTTCTAATTTTGTGAAAAACTCTGCTGGTTCATTTGGACTAGCATTAAATACTTGGCATTGACGCACTAAAGCCGCTGCACAAATTTCTACACAAGATGCAACTGCTGGCGCACAACCTTTATTTTGTATCCACAGTACAAATTCTTGATTATTAGGAGAAAAAGCTTCTAAGGCTTCTTTTAAAACTAACTGTTCTAATTCTTCGCGGATTGCTATACTATCATTAGCATTGATTTTTGGGGCATGAATATCAACTCTGATATCAGGGAATAAACTTTTAATTTTCCCGGACATTAATTCTGCTAAGTATAATGTATCCAACCGACGAAAAAACCAAGAAACTGTTTCTGGTTGGTCTGTTGCCCAAAGAATAATATGTTTTAATCCTTGTTTTATTCCTGCTTCAATAACTATTTTATCTAACAATAATTCAACATTATTGAAATTACCACCCAGCCATTCTTGGCAGTGTTCATAATAGCGTTGACCTAAATCTCTACCACTCCAAGGATAGGTTTTATCTCCTTCTTGATGTTGACCCCGTTCTATTCCTAGTTCTTGATAAAGTTGGTTTACATGGGCAGGATAACCAATGTTACCATCTGCACCAAAGGAACGAATTATACCATCTTTGCAATGCCAGCCTATTTGTCTAGTTCCTACGGTAATGATGAGGGTGTTGACGTGGGTTGTGTTATTTGTTGTTTTCATAGGGGGAAGATGGGAAGGCTATTTTTTAATGTTTCTAAATACTTTTGACGGGGATTTGCATTAGCACCAAATACTGTTACAACTTGGTAATTGCCTAAATCTGCAATCCATATAGGGGAAGGAATAACTTCACGTTTTATTCTGTTGATAAAATCCTTTTTAACACCACCACATAAGTTTTTAGCTTCTGTGTAATTGGACATTTCTAATTCATGAAAATATTGATGTAAGATTTCTAGTGCATAACCTTTATTGCTATTGTTATTACTAATAACTATGATTTTGGCATTAATGTCTAATGCTTCAAACCATGTAAAAGAGTTGACAATTCCACAATTTTTGAGTTGACGATAATTGAAATTAACACCTAAACTTTGCAATGCTTGATAAAATGCTTCGATTCTTTGTTTGAATAATTTCTGAAATTGTTGAGTAGTTTCAGGTAATTCCCAAAATGAATCTTTACTCTCAGGTTTTAAAGTTGAACCACGCAGATAAGGACGATTTTGGCGAGAATAGCAGGGTCTTCTTGCACCTTGACCAATACCACCTAAATGAAACATTAACCAAGTGAGATTTTTAATTAATTTCTCCAAATTATCTTTTTCATCTTTGGGTCTTTCTGGTGAGTAATTTAATGTTAAAATACCTAGCTGTTCATCTTTTTTAGGTTTTAATTCTAAAACTCTAACCATTAACCAGCCAAATTTTTGATTAGGAACAGTAATACCACCGAATATTTTAGCTTCCCATTCTTGAACTTGTGCAGTTTCTAAAACCCCTAATGCAAAAGTTCTAAACCAATAACGTAGCATTGATTTGAAAGCAACTGGCCGTACTTCTGCATGATTGATTGTATCTGGTCTTAGACTTCCATTGTTAGTTGTTATACAAGGTTGATTAAGATTTCTGAATTTTTGATAACCATGAATTAATTGACCTTTTATACTAAATTCAACTCGGAAAAATTCACTTTGATTATTAAGTTTACCTGCGGGATTCAATTGACCATAACCAGTATTAACTTGAGAACCTACACCAGCTTGTAAACCACTGATTAACCACTGTTTGACTTTTTCTAATATTTGTTGATCTTGACAACCACTTGCTAACCGTAACCCAATCATAAACATGGGTTTTTCTAAACTGAGAAATGGGTTAGGATTGGGGCTATATTTTGGTAAATTATTCTCCCATTTCCAAATATTATTAGCCATATCAACAGCTAATACATTTTGATTAGGTAAAGGATAAGCGTCAAGAAATACGACTTTACCAGCTTGGTCTTCTTTATTTTTAGTTTCTACAGAACCAAACCAAGCTGCAATTTGTTTTTCTGCTTCTTTCCATTCAATATTTTGCTTTGCCATTATTTCGCGAATGGCTTGGGTTCTGGCTACACCGCGCAATGTGCTAGAAGGGATATAAGGAATCCCCAAAGCATCAAAAGCAGGTAATAAAATACTTTCTGGTCCTCTATGTCCTCCTACTCTAATCCGCCAGGGACATTGAACTTCAAAACTATTTTGGGCAATTAATTTTGTACGTCTTGTAAGTTCTTGTAATCGTTTTGAATAGTTGGCTTTTTCTGATGCTGTTTGTAATATTTGTACTTTTGTGGAGTTTTTAATTGTATCATTTTCTTCTGGAGATCGCATCCACCGCAGATATTCCACAAAACTAGCCTCTGAGTTTGGTTGAGGTGGGTTTTCTGGGTTTAACCAGGGAGAGGGTATAGGAGGTTGATTACCGCCACCATTACCATTACCATTACCATTACCATTACCACCAACACCAACAGTAATTACTTTTTTGGGTTTAGGTTGATTCATATTTGGTTTTGCAGTTGCAGGTGGTTGAGGTTTTTTAGGTTGGTTAGGTCTTTCAAATACCATGATTTCTACTCTCCCTTAATATCTGAATAAATAGCGGTAGCCCAAAAACTAAACTCTTGTGCTAAAGCTAGTCCTAAACCTGTTAATCCTAAATATTCATCTGTATCAAGCTTTTTTAAAGTTTCTAAACCTTGTTGTCCAGATAAATTTTGTTTTTCTGATATTGCTTGTAAACATTCAAAAAACTTTTTAACTACTTCTTTTTTACCCATCATTGTCTTATCAGGTAAAGCCATCTCTTCAGCTTTTAATCGCATCATTCCCCAGGTAGAAAGATAGGTATATAATTCTACTGATTGGCTTTTTTGTTGTTTTAAACGAGTATCATCTTGATTTGCTAGAGAGTGCAAATCATTTAAAGCGTCGTAGATTGGTGTGGCTATTGTTCTAGGGTCAAATGTCATATTGATTGATTCCTTTGGGGAAAATATATGATTATTGGAAACTGTCTGAATCAGGATGTCCAGGATTAAAGGATTAACAGGATT
>JBAXRM010000201.1:0-8154 GCA_037131225.1 Nostocales cyanobacterium ELA583
ACCCCCTCCCCGCAAGCGATGAGGGGGCTAAGATGTACCTCATAGGAGCGGAAACTGCTGTATAATAAGGAAAATTTATGTGACTAAACCAGAACGCAGAGCAATTACTGCTGCTTCGGTACGGTCATTAGCACATAGTTTATTCATAATATTGCCAACGTGTGTTTTTACGGTTCCAGTTGTAATATAAAGTCTTTTAGAAATTGTAGCATTACTACAACCTTCCGCTATTAATTGTAACACATCTAACTCTCTATGTGTGAGAATACCAAGTTTAATAGGTGATTGATGATGATTAGATTGGACAGGAGTTTTTTGCTGCACTTGTTCTAAAATAATTCGGGCAATCATCGGATCAATCCAAGGATTACCCTCAGCAGTTACCCGTACAGCTTCGAGTAAATTATCAAACTGAATATCTTTCATGCAGTAAGAGTCTGCACCAGCACTAAAAGCTGCAAGTACAGATTCTTTATCATTAGATAATGTTAAAATTAATACCTTTGTATTCAGTAATTGGCGAACCGCTTTAATATTCTTGGTTAATTCAATGCCATCTTGATCTGGTAAACCTATATCAACAATTGCAATATGCGGCTGTAGGTGCTTTAAAAGCATGAGACCATGACGGGCATTAATCGCTTCTCCAACTACTTCAATATCGTCTTTTTGCTGTAATGCTGTCCGAATAGTCAGCCGAGTTAGGGGATGATCCTCAATGATGACAGTGCGAATTTTACTCATATCGGAATGCTGCTAGATATTAAATAATATATAGCCTTTTGTTGCTTAAATTATGACTAAAAAAGATTTAATTCCCCACAGACCCAAATTATAAATTTACATTATCTCTGCGCTACTCGTATTAATAAAAATAGACCTATTCCTAATCCAAATAAATTGGGCAACCAAGCACCAATTAAGGGAGAAAGTATACCAGCTTGTGCCAAAGCTCCAGAAACGGATAGTAGTAAATAATAACTAAAAATCACAATCACGCTAATACCAAAACTTGTCCCGCGTCCGGTGCGTTGAGGTATGCTGCCCATGACTGAACCAACTAATCCAAAAATAACACAAACAAAGGGAAAGGCAATTTTTTGTTGAATTCGCACTTGGAGTTTACGAATTTTTTGATCGTTACCACCTAAACGTTCTATTTCTAGTTGTTCTAGGGCTTGGGCAATATTCATTTCGCCATAGTCTCGGCTATTTTCGGCTAAGGTTAAAGGAGTGCGAGGTAGTTGTAATTGCTGATGTTCAAATCGTAAAATATTCCGATAGGAGCGATCAGATGCTACTAAATAGATAGTCCCATTATAAAAATCCCAAACTTGTTGTTTACTGTTCCATTTAGCTGATTCAGAAACAACAATTTGATCAACTCCGCCTCGAGAACGATCTATAATAGTTAAACCTTTCATTTGCTTACCATCAAATTGGTCAGCATAAAATAAGCGGGAAAGTATTTTCTTTTTATCACCATTTGATTCTTTTAATTCTCGATATTCAGGATAGTAAATATTTTGTTGTTTAAAGGATGGTTGGTCTGATTTCAGGGCTTCTGCTAGGGTAGTAGTGGCTTTGTAATTGGTAGCGGGGGCAATTTGCTCATTAAAGATATACGTCATAATGGTGACTGCAAAACTCAAGACCACAGCCGTTAAAACCATGCGATAAACGCTCACTCCACAGGCACGCAAAGCAATTAATTCACTTTCACTAGAAAGGCGGCTATAGGTCATTAAAGTGGCTAACAAAGTGGACATGGGGAAGGAGTAAACCATGACATAAGGTAGCTTTAATAAGAAAATTTCTAAGGCAATATTCAGTGGTAGTCCAGATTCTACAACTTTTCTTAATAATTCAAATAAACTATCAATTGCTAAAACTACAGAAGTAAATGCCCCAACACCAAACAAAAATGGTGAAATCAATTGCATCGCCAAGTAGCGATCCATGATGGAAAAAGAAAATATTGAAATTAAATTTGAGAAGGGTTTAAACTGTTTAGATATCATGATTATGTTTCGCGCAAAGACGCGAAGGAGCAAAGGCGCAAAGTTTAAACTGAGAAGTTATCACCTAAATAATATTGTCGCACCAAAGGATTATTGTAAAGTTCATCTGCTGTACCAAAAGCGAGAATTTGCCCTTCCCTCATGATATAACCACGATCTGTAATAGCCAAGGTTTCACGGACGTTATGATCTGTGATTAAAATGCCCATACCGCGATCGCGTAATTGACTGACAATTTCTTGAATCTCAGATACAGCAATGGGATCAACTCCGGCAAAAGGTTCATCTAAAAAGAGGAATTTTGGTCCATTTTTACCTGCGGCTAAAGCCCTAGCTAATTCTGTGCGTCGTCGTTCACCCCCAGAAAGTTGAATACCTTTACTAGCAGCCACCTTTTCTAAACGAAATTCCCGCAATAAAGTATATAGTCTTTGTCTCCATTCTCTCCTGGGAACTTGAGTTTGTTCCAATACGAGAAGAATGTTTTCTTGCACTGAAAGATGACGAAATACACTTGGTTCTTGAGCTAAATAACCAATACCTAATCTAGCCCTTTTGTGCATGGGAAAATTAGTAATATCAAAATTATCTAACCAGACTTTGCCATGATTAGGTTGTTCTAAACCTGTAGCAATATAAAATGTGGTCGTTTTTCCAGCGCCATTGGGACCGAGTAAACCCACAACTTCCCCTTGGCTGACAGAAAGGCTAACACGATTCACAATTAATCGCTTACCGTAAGATTTATGAATATTCTCTAAAACAATTTTCACTATGGGATTTTGTCTAGGTGTGGAGGTCAGGAGTAGGGGCAATCCCCCTGTGGTTGCCCCTCTTATGGAGTCAATCTATTGTCAATAATCTGGCACTTGTTTACTAATTAGAACGCTTTAAGGCTGGAGTTTTTGGGGCTGGTTTATTAGTTTGTCTATTGGGATTAGCATCCTCCACCATGTATACAGATTCTACCTGACGGTTAGATTGTGGTAAGGCAATAAATTTGCCTTCGTCAATTAAATAGGTGACTTTTTCTGCGCGAATACTATTGCTACCCTGTTGCAAAATGTAAACATTACCACTGAAATCAATCCGTTTTTCTTTACTAAAGTATTGTGCTTGAGCAGATGTAGCTTGAATTTGGCGAGCCGGATACACCATTTGCACATTACCACGAGCAGTAATTACTTGGGTTTTCGCGTCATATTCTTGGGTATCAGAGCGGATAGTCAGAGGACGATTTCCGCCAGATTGGGCTGTAGCTGGTTGTAATTGGGTAGGCAATACGACAGCACACACAAGGGAAACTGGAAGTACCAAGGCTAATCCTAAGCGGCTTATCTGTGATTTTAGCAATTGATAGCGAGGTATCATAGAATTTAAGGAATAGAGAACAGAGAAATAAAAATCAAATATGAGTCTTATAGCAAAAATCGACGTTTGTTTGAAAATTTAGTTTCACTTTGAAATCAAACTAATCATCCAAATCATAGTTTAGACATTTAATTCTTGGTAAAAGCCAAATTTGATTTTCCACCAATTCGCTATTTGCCATTGGTTCTAGACTTTCTTGTTGTAGTGTTTTTAACAAATTCACACTTTGAGTAAATAATTTTTCTACATTAATACTGCCGTAGTCGGGTAGATAACGCCTAAGACGATTGCTACCTTCTCCTAAAAGAATCATCGCGCCTCGGCGGTTATGATTACCCAGATGATACAGTCCTACGGCAATTTGCAGAATACCTTGATAAAAAGTTTTATCTGGTTCAATACTGTCAATCCAGAGTGCTTCGAGAATGTCATGACAAGCATAGAACTGTCCAGCATTGAACTCTTCTACACCTTGCCAAAACTCTTCAGGCATGATTTCGCTCATCCCATACTATCTCGAACTTCTTTGATAGTGTCCAGGGAAATTTCTTGTTTCTCCCCGGCAAATTCATTGTCAGGCGTGAGGAATAGCATACAGTGACATTCTTTGCGTTCGCGCATGGGTACGCAAGGACAGTTCCAAAAGGCGGCACTAACTTCTGCTTCTTTATCTTCGTAGTGACGACAAGGACATAAAGGCGCACCGATTTCATCTTTATGTTTAGCTAGTCCTTCAATAACAACTGCGGTTACGGAAGGTTCAGAACAGAAGTATGTACCAGTCCGCTTGGCGTATTGTTCGGAAAAATGCCGCATTGCTTCTAGGCTTTTATCACTGGATTTTGAATTAACTTCTGATTTAACCATTGGCTGTGCTGTTTTAAAATTTCAATGTTTCTTTGCATTGTACATCAGGCGAGAGCGTGGGAAATCAATTCAAATTGAACTAAGAGCTTTTTGTAATTGGGGTTGTAATTCTTGGGCGTTTTGGATGACAATGCCGGGATATTCTCGATTAATGACAGTTTCGGCGGGTGAATCTGGCTTTTGCCATAGTAGCCAACGACTACCAAGGGGTAAAGAGGATGTGGTGCAGGAGTTTTGTGTCAGCCAAATTAGGGGACAGTGATCTGGTGGTAAACTGTTTCTTTCGATGGGGTTTGTTGCTGCTAAGGTTTCCAAAACTGCGATATTCCCTGTAATTAAACCTGTGGCTGATGTCCATATTTGCACTTGCAGTTTTTGCTTTTGGGCATAAAAATACAAGGAAGCCGCAGCAATTACCGCTTGTTCAAATAATTCTTGTTGCCATTGGAAGGAACTATCTATGGCAATTATAATTTCTTGTCCCCCGGTAATTACTTCTAATTCCCGGACTCGTAATTCTCCATAACGAGCGCTTGTGCGCCAATGAATTAAGCGGGTAGGATCACCAATGTGATAGGGACGTAGCGATCGCACTAAACCCGTTGTTGCCATCTGTAAGGGTTTACCGCGGGGATCTCCTCTTTCACTGTCATCTTGTCCTATTTCATCAATTAAAGGGCAAGCAGTCAGGGGTAACACGGTGGGATAAACAATTACCCTAGCTTCGCATTGACGGAGACGACGACACCAAAATAAACCCCAAGGCGCACCTGTAGCTAATTCTACTGTGTGCCAACGGTAAATTCCTCTTTTTTCGACAGGGTGATAATAAGTCCAGTGGTAACTATCTTGCACTGGAATGGCTTCAATATTTTGCTGGACTGGTTGACCAAGAATAAATGGAAGAATGTCTCTAACTTGCAATAAACTGGCAGGTTTTCTGCTGTGATTGTGAATTTCTATCTCTATTTTTAGGTCATCACCGGCGGTTATTGGTTCAATGGGACGACGTTTAACAATTATACCCACAAGCGATCGCACAGCCACAAAACCTGATACTCCTAAAAGGGCAAAACTGACACCACTAATGACATATAGCCAGCCAGCCATTGTATTAATCCCTGCACCTAAGTAACATACAGAGATTCCCGCTAACACCCAACCACCATAAGCAGGTGCGGCTGCATGGGTTTCTAGCCAATTGTTGATTTTTTTAGTTATTTTCATCCTTCTTTTTTAACTTAATTTTGGCAGAGGTGGTGCTATTCCAGTCCGGGTAAGGATGTTGTTAGGTTTCTTTGCGTCAACTCAACCTCCGATATCAAGACTTTTTAGCTTGAACCGAGCAGTATTGATATTAAAGTATATTAAAGACTCTTAGCTTCTCCACTGTCACCTGTCAATAGTTGGGACTGACAGTTAAACTAGATAAGAAAACTGTAATTTCTAGATTTGACAATTTCTTAGAAAAACAGCCATAAAGGATAACTATTATGAAAAATTTCCACAAAAAGGCTTTGATGAAACAGCGTTTAATCGGTTCTTCTCCGCGTCATCTTTTAACTGGAGTCATGGCTGCTGGGTTGATGATGTTACCGGGAATGGTTGGTAGTAGTTCCGTTTTAGCGCAACAAAAACCTGAGCGGAATTCTTTAACCTATGGGGAGTTGATTCGCAAAGCAGATAAAGGAGAAATTAAAAAGGTAGAGTTAGATCAAAGTGAACAAACAGCTAGGGTTTATTTAGTTGGACAAAAGCCTGATACTCAACCTTTACAGGTGCGCCTTTTAGATCAAAATGCGGAGTTAATTAATAAACTTAAAGAGAAAAACGTTGATTTTGGCGAAGTTTCCTCCGCTGGAAATAGAGCCGCTGTGGGGTTATTAATCAATTTAATGTGGATTTTACCCCTGGTGGCTTTAATGCTCTTGTTCCTGCGTCGTTCTGCAAATGCTTCTAACCAAGCCATGAGTTTTGGTAAATCTCGCGCTCGGTTTCAAATGGAAGCGAAAACCGGGGTAAAATTTGATGATGTTGCAGGAGTCAAGGAAGCAAAAGAAGAATTAGAAGAAGTTGTAACTTTCCTAAAACTACCAGAAAAATTTACGGCTGTAGGTGCAAAAATTCCCAAGGGTGTACTGTTAGTTGGACCTCCAGGAACTGGGAAAACTTTACTCGCAAAAGCCATTGCTGGTGAAGCAGGTGTGCCATTTTTCAGTATGTCTGGTTCGGAATTTGTAGAAATGTTTGTGGGTGTGGGTGCTTCCCGTGTCCGTGATTTGTTCAAAAAAGCCAAAGATAATGCTCCTTGTTTGATCTTTATTGATGAAATTGACGCGGTAGGTAGACAACGGGGTGCGGGTATTGGTGGGGGAAATGATGAACGGGAACAAACCCTCAACCAGCTATTAACGGAAATGGATGGTTTTGAAGGGAATACTGGCATTATTATTATTGCTGCTACTAACCGCCCAGATGTTTTAGATTCAGCTTTGTTACGTCCAGGACGCTTTGATAGACAGGTGATTGTAGATGTTCCTGATTTGAAGGGAAGACAGGAAATTTTGACAGTCCACGCTCAGAATAAGAAAATTGATCCTACTGTATCATTGGAAGCGATCGCTCGCCGCACTCCTGGTTTTACTGGTGCAGATTTAGCCAATTTACTCAATGAAGCCGCCATTCTCACCGCTAGAAGACGCAAAGAAGCTGTTACCGATTTAGAAATTGATAATGCAATAGATAGAGTAGTTGCAGGTATGGAAGGAACTGCTTTAGTAGATAGCAAAAGTAAACGCCTGATTGCTTATCACGAAGTCGGACACGCTTTGGTAGGTACGTTAGTTAACGGACATGATCCTGTACAAAAAGTTACCCTCATTCCCAGAGGACAAGCGCTAGGTTTAACCTGGTTTACTCCCAATGAAGAACAGGGTTTAATTTCTCGTTCTCAAATTTTAGCCCGGATTGCTGCCACTTTAGGCGGTCGCGCTGCTGAAGAAATCGTGTTTGGGAAAGCGGAAGTCACCACAGGTGCAGGAAATGACTTACAACAAGTTACTAGTCTGGCCCGACAAATGGTTACAAAATTTGGGATGTCTGATTTGGGTCCAGTTTCCTTGGAAAATCAAAGTAATGATGTATTTTTAGGGCGCGACTGGGGAAATAAATCCGAATACTCTGAAGATATTGCTGCTAAAATTGATAACGCGGTTCGGGAAATTGTGAACAAATGCTATATTCAGGCTAAGGAAATTATCCAAGAAAACCGTTTAATTTTGGAACGAGTAGTTGATTTGTTAATAGAACAAGAAACTATTGAGGGTGATGTATTTCGCCAAATTGTTGCCGATAATACTGCAATTAAAGTTGAGCAGGTAGCCGTACATCATTAGTAAAATCCTTGTAGAGACGTTCTATGGAGCGTCTCTACATTCTGATTAATACAAACATTAAAGAGATTGTTCCAGAACTTTTTTAAATGGTGGGTTGATATTGTAGTTAACTTTAACTTTATCTCGCACCATAACTTCAATAACTGTATATGCAAGATCGTGAAAAAATGATTTAGAAGAACCAATTTCTCCAAATGTACCCCATTTAAAAGAAATTTCACCAGAACCCAATATTGAACTAACTCCCGGTTCTTGCAGTTTCAATTTTGAACCATTAAAAACACTATCTGCATATTCTTCTGGTATCCCCACTCTCACTAAGTAGGTGAGTGTTGAAAATTGTCGTTATGGCAAGGCAAAAGGCAAAAGGCAAGAGGCAAGAGTGAAGAGGGTTTGGGCGATTTTACATTTCTTTACACAGTTTAGTTTTATTGTGTTCACCTACTTAGGGCTTGCTGAAAAAGTGGAAAAAGGCAAAAAAAAATTGACCAGGTAGTTAG
>JBAXRM010000202.1:0-8137 GCA_037131225.1 Nostocales cyanobacterium ELA583
TTTAAATCCTTGTTCATGGTGTAAAAGGCATTTTGTAATTTGCCCATTTCATCTTGACTATCTGTTGGCTGAATTTGTGATTTTAAATCACCACTAGATATTTTTTCAGCAATAGTCACCAACTCACCAATTTTAGATGCAACTGTATAAAAAGCAGTTTGTAGTTGAACTAATTCGTCTTTTCCACCAGATAATTGCATCTGTGTAGTTGAATTACTATTAGCTATAGATTTAGAAACTTTAACTAATTCATTTACCTTTTGAATAATTTGGTTACTAATCACAAAGCCAAGAACAACGGCAGTTATTGGACCAATTATTGAGCAGAATAAAATCAAAATATTAGTTTTATTTACGTCGTCATCGGCTTTTTTTTTGGTTTTATCCGATAAATTAGCATTATATTCCAGTAATTTCATTGTTGAATTATTTGCTGCAATGAAACTAGGTTCTAATCGAGTAATTGAGAAATCAATCATTTTACTAAATGCTTTAGATACAGCTTCGGCTGTGATAAATTCAGGTGAGTTAGCTTTTCCTTCTTTCAATAATTGAATTTGTATTTTTCTAGGGTTGATTATCCCATATCTCATAGCTTCTTCATTTAACAGAAAAAACTCTTCAGCAGTGGCTGATAATTTCTCTTGTTCCCTCGAAATTTCTTTATAAATTCGGTCTTCTTCAGGGTCACGAGGCAACTTTTGGTATGAATCCCATCCATCTTTAATATCCTGTAAAGCACTTTTAGCTTTAGTTATGTCTTTTTTTCTTTCCTCCATACCTATAACTGTTGAAAGTAAGCGATTATCAGCTGCTATTAGTCTACTTTGTGCGTCAGCGACTTTCCATAAACTAACTGTGCTGGGCAATGTATTATCTGAGAATGTTTTGAGATATTCACTCATGCGAGTAAAACCACTCCACCCGATCATACCTACTATTAGTACAATTAAACCAACAGATAAAAATCCGCTAACTAACCGTGTCTGTAAACTGGAATTTTTCAACATACATACCTTAGTATTTATTTCAAAATTGCCTGAGTTTGATTATCTCACAATTTGTGTAACCTTTGCCATCTTTGCCGTAAAATATTCGCTGTGGCTATATCTCCTTTTTCTTCTCTAAGTAAAGTTAAATGTAGTAAAGCCTCAGAGTTTTTTGGATCAAGGTAAATGGCTTTTTGGAAACACTTTTCTGCTTCTAATTCTAATCTTTGAGCTTGATAAACTTGACCGAGTAAAACATAAGCTTCTGCATTGGTCGAATTATCATATAAATAGCTTTGACATTTTGACACGGCTTCTGTTAACTTACCTGCATCAGCCAAATTACGAATTGTATCTAGATTATCATTAATGCTTTCTTTTGTTGTTAGCAATGGTTGTGATAAATCTGGATTTTTTGGATTTTGGTGGTTATTGATTTGCGTATTTGCCAAGGTAATTGGAGATATTTCTAAGGGATTATTTTTTGATACTAAATATTTTTTATCCTCTTTTGGTAAGTAATTCAAAGTAATTATTTCTGTATTTATAAGTCTTTTTTGTCCTACAAAAACACCATTCAAACGAGTTAATTCCAATCCTAAATTAGCTAATTCTCCTGTTTCTGATGAGCCAAGAAATATTATTCCTTCGTTTGTTAATAACCGAATTAAATTTTTTAATGCTATTTTTCTAGACAATGAATCAAAATAGATTAAAACATTGCGACAAAAAATAATATTGTAGGATTGTCTATTGAATAAAAACTGTGAATCCAGCAAATTGCTTTGACTAAAGTTAACAGTATTCTTGACTTGATCACATATTTGATATTCCTTAGCTATACTGTTAAAGTAGCGCGTTTGAAATTCTAAGTTATGACCTCTAAAAGAATTACGGCTATAAATCCCTTTTTTTGCTTTAGCTAGAGATATTTTACTAATATCAACTGCATCAATATAAAACTGAGTTGGTTGTAAACCTAAATCCAATAATGTCATAGCTAGAGAATAAGGTTCTTCTCCAGTAGAACAGGGAACACTTAACAAGCGAAGTTTACTATTTTGAGGTTTACACAACCATTGAGAACGAACATAGTTTGTCAGAGCATTATAAGGGTTATTATCTCGAAAAAACCAAGTTTCAGGAACAACTAGCAACTCCACTAATTCATCAAATTCTTGGTTAGAGGTATGTAAAATCTGTAAATAATTATTTACATTACTGACACCGCAAATAGCACAACGAGTTTCCACAGCTTTGGCAATTTTTTTAGAACCAATAATATTGGCATCAATCCCAATTTTTTTGCGTAATAGGTTCTCAATTTCTAGACATATCATTTATATAACCTTCTCCAGTAGTCAACAAGTAAGTGTTTTGTACATCAGCAAACAATTGTTCTAAGTGAATACGCTGAATTATCCCTTTTTCATCCATCAGCATACCACCTAAGTATGGTGCTTCTTTGACACGAATACCGGAATCTACAAAATCAGTTTCTGGTCTATTTAAAGTTTCCGTAATCTTTTCTGCAATTAATCCTAAGTATTGTTCTCCGTACTTTTGATGGGGATAGCTTACCATAACAATCCGGGTACTTAGGCACAAACGACTAGATGTACTACGAATCAAATGACATATATCTATGACTGGGACAATCTTTCCTCGGTAATTAAATAAACCAACTACATAGTCCGGAACATGATGTACTTTTCTTAACGCTACTCTGGGGATAACTTCTACCACACGGGAACTTTCAATAGCGTACAAATCTTTACTAACGTAGAAAAGCAGCATTAACATGGCAGTGGCCTTAAAAATAATTGTAAGTATAAAACTATATCATATTTTTTACATTTATTATAAAGCAGGGAACAGAGTTCAAAATCTTTTCTCACTCAATAATTTAGCTAAATAAATATAGGACTCCCATTTAATTTACTTAATTTTATATCATGGGAAAATTATAGCGGTATGTAAGTAGGTGAACACAATAAAACTAAACTGTGTAAAGAAATGTAAAATCGCCCAAACCCTCTTCACTCTTGCCTCTTGCCTTTTGCCTTTTGCCTTGCCATAACGACAATTTTCAACACTCACCTACTTAGTTGAATAAGACACAAGATTTTCTTGAAACCCATATACTAAAAGACTTTTAACTTTGTTCCCTATATCAGCATTGACAATTTTACAAGGATATTTACTCTTTAATTCTCAATGCTGATATTAAACTTATTGAACTTGACAAAGAATTAATCCAAACCACTCTTTTTCATCTGTCCAAGTTTTCAAAGTTTTTAATCCTTTATCTTCTAATTTTTTTGCCATTGTTGCTAAATTAAACTTACGAGAAATTTCTGTAAGTATACTTTCTCCCGCTTCAAAAGAAACCTTTAAATCCAAAATGTTTAAAGATACATAATGACTATTTTGGCAATGTAAATACATTTCAATTTGATGATCAACTTGATTGTAAATTGCTTGGTGTTTAAATAAATTGAGATCAAAATTTCCTTGGAAACGCCAATTCAAATGAGAAAGCATATTCAAATTAAAAGCAGCAGTCACTTCCTGACTGTCATTATATGCAGATTCTAAAATATCCTGGGGTTTTTGTAAATCAATACCAAGTAGAAAGTAGTCTCCTGATTGTAAAGTTTGAGAAACTTGATTTAAGAAAATATCACATTCTGATTGATTAAAATTTCCTAAAGAACTTCCTAAGAAAAACAACATCCGCGATTGCAAATAATTAGATTCTAGATGAACTAAAGCCTGTTCATAAGTTCCTAATAATCCATGAATAGAGAAATCAGGATATTTCCGTTGTAATTCTAATACACTATTTTTAAGAATTCCTCCACTGACATCAATCGGTAGATACTTACAAGAATCAGCAATTTTTCGATAAGCATCTAATAAAAGCCGAGTTTTAGTAGAACTACCACTACCTAACTCTATCAACTCACAACAACCTGTAATTTCGACAATTTCATCAGCATATTGTTCTAAAATCCAGGCTTCTGTTCGAGTTGGATAATATTCTGGTAACTCACAAATCTTTTCAAATAGTACAGAACCATGATCATCATAAAAATATTTGGGAGGTAGATTTTTCGGGTTTTCGGTTAACCCCTTAATGACATCTTTACCATCAATACTTAACTCTTGATAATGATGATCTAAAATTGTTAAAGGTTGTGCAATCATTTTCTAAATCCTCTCTGTTTACTCTGCGACTTTGCGTGATAAAAAATATTCGTTTACTGCAAACTTTCAGCAACTCTAAAACCGACGTGCTGATAGAAATAGGGACGAAACCAGTTACGATAACAAGGTAAAGCCATTGTACCATTTGTTGCCCAAGAACCACCAATCATCATCAAATGTTTATCATCAAAAAAAGGTGCAGATTGATCTTCATAAAGATGATGAGGTTGAAATCCTGGTAATGGGGAAAATGTATTTCCCAACCATTCCCAAACATTACCCCGTAAGTCAGAAATACCAGATTGATTATTCTCTGAAAACATTCCTACGGGAGTTGGGGAAATAAATTGTAAGTTGAGATTATAGTTATTTTGTAAAGTGGAATCTTCAGATATTATTAAGGCTTGATTCCATTCTGCTTCTGTCATCAAACGAGTGTTTTTACCATGCCAACTACAGTAAGCCATTGCTTCATAGTGGTTAACTTCTACTGGCCAATCTAAAGGTAAATCTATTTCATCAAATGTAGCCCGATAGCGATAGTTATTTTTTTCACATATCCAGAATTTAGGATGTTGAACATTATGGAGTTGTTGCCATTGCCAAGATTCAGTATGCCAATAATTTGGATTATTATAACCACCAGCTTGAACAAATTCTAAAAATTCTCCATTGGTAATGAGATATTGACTAGCTAAAAATGGTTTTACTTCAACTTCTAGATTACCGTATTCACTGTCCCAACCAAAAGTTAAATCATCTTGGCGTTTTCCCAATTTCACAACACCACCAGGAATTTCTCGCATTTGATTATGAGGAATTTCTCCATTACTAGGTGCATAATTCCATCCTTGGGGGCGTTTTAAGTTCTCAATGGATAATTGACGCAGCAGCATAGATGAAGTTTCTATGTGAATGCGACTATGTTCTATTCCCATTAATAAAGCCCAAAGAGGATGGTGTTGATGAATAGACAAATCTAGGGGAGTTTTGTGAATAGTTGCTGTAATTTCTGCTCTAGCTTTGTCTCTATATTCCCAAACTTTTGGCATATCAGGCCAGTTAACTCCTCGAATAGCTGCCTCTAATTCTGCTGGTGTTTCTGGATCAACGCCGATTTCAAATAGACTTTCATATTGGGGATTAATGCGATTTTTTAATAACCCAACTTGAATTAATTTATTGATATAAAAAACAGCGGAATGTCCCAGATAGAAAATTAATTTATTTCTTAAAGGATCGGGATTTAGATAGAACGTTTCTTCTTCAACCAAACTCTTCATTAAGGTTTCTTCCAGTTTCCAGGAATTTTCAAAATAGTTGAGTAAAGTTGTAGAACTACAATTATCGAGTTGGGGAATATGAGCCTCTGTCATTTTCTTAATTTGGGGAATTATTGGTATTATATGGAATAATTAACTTTTGTCAATAAAGCCAGTCTAATTTTACCATTGATAAACACTGAGCAACTATCTTTTGATGCTAATCTAAAATAAGGATATTAATTTCTAAAATGCCAAATTTTTGAGCAAATTTGTCAGGCTGATAGATTAGCTCTATTTATGGTATTTTAGGGTTAGTTGCAACTAAAGCTATATTGGAGTTAAGAAAAGAGACAAATTTTCTTTTTACTGGTAATGGGTAAGATGTGTTTAATGACCAATGACAAATGACCAATGACCAAGTTTAAATTGTACAATGCAACTTTGACGTGAATCTTCTCTAGATTGAGCGTTTAAATATATATTCATGAGTATTTCCACTTCCGTGCTGAGTGATTTACTAAACTCACTCCCCCATCTGCGACCCCAGTTATATTTTAAGGCTTCACTAACCGCACTCTCCCATGCAATGGAAGATCAAGTTTTAGCGGCTAATTTAGATCGTCCCCTGATCATTGCTAGTTTCCAGAAAGAGCGATTCTACCGACAAGAAGCCCATCGCTATCAACGACTTGCTGATAAAAGTAATCAAATATATGTATTATCTGCGCCAGAAACGGAGTTTGCTAATAGCTCAGAATATTATGAAAAGGTCTCTTTTGACACTGATGATGCTTTAACTCAAGAATGGCATTTGCTAGTATTTGCCCAGAACTATACTACTTGCTTAATATGTCGGGAAAGTCTGGGTTCTTTGTCTAAAAATCAATATATTCCCGATATAATCCCTAGTTTGGATATAGACACAGCGCGAAGATTTGAGGGAATTTGGACATCGGAAAAAGGGGCGTGCTTAAAAGCTGCCCAATTGTTATTAGCTAGAATTGAGGTTTATCGCCCAGATTTAGCGGATAAGATTGATGAAGTGAAGCAGCGGTTTAGGATTGAGGAATCAATAAACAAGTTAAAAGTTAATTCTAGTCATGAATATGCTGACGATATTGATACCGATCCATTTGTACAGAGATTAGTGACATATCTGCAAGCTAGTCAATATAAACTGCATAAAGCCTATCGTTCAATTGCGGCTCAAGCCAGGAAAGAACGGTTGGTAAATTCTATTAGTACAGCAATTAGGCGATCGCTTGACCCAAGAGAAATTCTCCAAGTTGCGGCTCAAGAATTAGGACAACATTTAGAAGCCTGTCGTTGTCTAATTTATCGCGTTCAAGCTACAGATGCGAAAGCGATAATCGAACATGAATTTCTTAACTCTCAAGTAAAATCTGTCCTGGGACAAAGTTGGGAGTTAGAACATAATCCTCTATTCCAGCAGGTACTACGACAGCTTGAGGGCGTATATGTTGGCGATACCCTAGCCGAAAAATCATCCGCCTTATCGTCAATTGTGAAGCAGTTTGGTGTGCGTTCTTGGTTAATCGAACCTGTATTATACCAAGGGCGACTACTGGGAATTGTCGAGTTACATTATTGCTATTTTCCTCCCCATGAATGGGAAGCAGGGGAGTTAGACTTAGTAAAAGCGATCGCTACCCAAATTGGTACAGCCCTGATCCAAGCGGAATCCTTTGCCAATTTAGAAGAACTCAACCAGCAACTAGAAGCCTTAGATCGCACCCGTAGTAACTTAATTGCCATTACCGGACATGAACTGCGGACTCCTCTATCCACCATTCAAGTTTGTTTAGAAAGCTTGGCTACTGAACCGGATATGCCTTGGGAACTACAACAGGTAATGTTAAGTACAGCCCTGTCCGACTCCGAAAGAATGCGGAAACTGGTACAAGACTTTTTAACCCTTTCTAACTTAGAAAGTGGCCGGGTAGAATGGCATCCTGAATCATTAACCATCCAAGAATGTGTAGATTTATCACTTAGTCGGTTACGGACACGCTCCAGCCAAGAAAAAATACCCAAAATTAAAACCCAAATTCCGCAAACATTACCTTTAGTCAGGGCTGACGGTGATTGGTTAGTGGAGGTATTAGCCAAACTGGTAGATAATGCTTGTAAATTCACTCCGGCTTCTGGGGAGATTACCATTCAAGCCATTAGCAATGCTCACCAGATGCTAGAAGTCACAGTATCGGACACAGGGCGAGGAATTGAACCCAATCTCCTAGAAATCGTTTTTGACCGCTTTTACCAAGAGGAAGGGGCATTACGGCGAACGACAGGTGGAACTGGATTAGGGTTAGCAATTTGTCGGCAAATCGTCAACGGTTGGGACGGAAAAATTTGGGCAGAATCTACGGGCAAAGATCAAGGCAGTCACTTCCATTTTACAATTCCCATTGTACATGGCAGTCAATTTAGCCCTGGCGGTTAGAAACCGCCGATTTAACGTGGAATGGTGCGTTACGCTGTCGCTAACACACCCTACTTTTCCACTTTATTTAATTCACATTCCTAACCGCCGGTTTAACTAATAGAAAATTTATTTTCTGACCAATGACTAAAAACTGTTACAGTCTATAACGTTTACAATTCCCATTGTACATGGCAGTCAATTTAGCCCTGGCGGTTAGAAACCGC
>JBAXRM010000203.1:0-8097 GCA_037131225.1 Nostocales cyanobacterium ELA583
CCCAGTTAAGAGTTCCCTGTTCCCTCCAGTTTAGCATACTAAGTCCGGTAGAGCCTTAATTAATTGTGTAACACCAATCAATTCATTAGCCGAATTAAATAGTGGTAAACATAAAATATTCCGAGTTAAATAACCCGTTTTTCTATCTATAGAAGCATCAAATCTAGGATCTGTATAGGCATCAGTTATATTCATGGGTTTACCAGTGGAAGCCACATAACCGGCAATCCCCTGACTCGCACTAATCCGAATCTCGATGACGTTCTTACCATTAACTCCTGCTACCTTTGTCCACAGTTCATCTCACTCTTTGCGATATAAAAATAGGGTACTTCGATCCGCTTGCATTAAAATCCGAGCTTGTTCCATCACTATTTGCAAAGTGGCTTCTAAATCCAAACTTTGTCCTAGAGTTTGTGTAGCTCGTAATAAAGCTGTTGCACCACGTTGATGATGAGCCGCTACATAAAAAGATTAACAACTTTCTAAAATAATCCCCATAGATAATTAAAAATTAAAAAGATTAGTCAATTTTGGATTAGTGACTTTTCCCATCCTCTCTATATCCTGTACCTTGGTTAACTTTTTGACACTATCTTTTGATAGTAGTCTTCTAATTGTCGTGTAGCAGATGTCCATCCCCATTTCTCCGCTTCTGCACGGGCATTTTTACGGATAATAGTTATTTCCTGTCTTTGTTTTAATAAACATAAGGTAGCATTAATTGCCTCTTGAATATCAGCTTGGGGGTCAAAAAGATATCCATTTACTCCATCTGTCACAATATCAGGTATGCCTCCAGAACGGGCTGCTACTACGGGACACCCAGCAGCCATGGCTTCTAGCAGCACCAATCCTAGTGTTTCTGTACGGGAAGGAAAAATAAAGGCATCAGCACTGGCAAAAGCTGCCCCTAATTCTTTACCCATCAGATAACCGACAAAATAAGTATTTGTACCCGCAAAGTGTTTTTCCAATGCCAGACGATGAGGTCCATCGCCAACTAATGCTAATCTGGCATCAGGAATGGCTTCAAGAATAGGTTTAATGCGCTCAATTTCTTTCTCAACCGAAAGACGACCAACATACAGTAACAAGGGGCTATCTGGATGATTTTGGGACAGATGCGATCGCATTTTGGCACTAGCTAAATCTGGAGAAAATAACTCTGTATCTACTCCTCTTTGCCACAAATCTACCCTCTCAATCCCATGTGCTGTTAACTCCTTCACCATAGCTGTAGAAGTGCAAAGATTTAATGCCGCCTGATTATGACCAAGCTTCAGCAACTCCCATAATAACCCTTCTAGCATCCCTAATCCGTAATGTTGCAGATACTGAGGTAAGTGGGTATGATAAGAAGCTACCAAAGGAATTTTCAGAACTTTACTATAAAAAATCCCTGATAGTCCGAGAACTGCGGGATTAACAACATGAATAATATCTGGTTGAAACTGTTCTAAGGCATGACCAATGGCAGGGCGGGGCAGTGCCATTTTTAACTCTGGATAAAGAGGTAAGGGAAAGCCACTAACTCCGTAAACTTTCGCACCTTTGTGTTCAGTTATCCCACCTTCCGGCGCAAATACTAATACTTGATTGCCATGCCGTTGTAAATGGTCAACAGTATGCCGAAGGCGTGTAACAATACCATCAACTTTAGGTAAAAAGGTTTCTGTAAATAAGGCTATTCGCATATCAAATGATGAGAAGTTCAGAAGTTACAGAAGTTACAGGAGTTCAGAATCAAGGAGAAGGAACAGAAAAAAAGGAGAAGGCAAGAAACTTTCTTCTTACTTAAATCCTGACTCCTGACTCCTGACTCGGTGACTCGATGACTCCTGACTTCCTATTTTCTATGCCAAGAGACTTTGGGCAGAATTTGGTTATTATCAACTCGGTTCTGATACTTGACAGCAAAGTTTAACAGTGAATCAAGTAGAGAGTCCGAGAGATAGTGAGGTTGTAAACCCAAATCTAGGAGTTTGGTGTTTTTCGCATTGAAGTAATGTTCTTCTTTTTCTACTCTGGGATTTTCTATGTGGTTAATATCCACATTTAGCCCCATAGTGTTACCCGCTTTTTTCACCATCATTGCCAAGTCACCAATACTGAATAACTCGGTAAATTGGTTAAATACGCGGAATTCTCCTGGTTCAGCCGGATTAGCGATCGCTAATTCAATACATCGCACCGTGTCCCGAATATCCAAAAAGCCGCGAGTTTGTCCACCTTTACCATAGACGGTGAGGGGATGTCCTACGGTAGCTTGAATACAGAAGCGGTTCAGTGCTGTACCAAATACGCCATCATAATCAAGGCGGTTAATTAACAGTTCGTCCATCCCCGTTTCTTCGGTTAAGACACCGTAAACTATCCCTTGATTTAAGTCCGTAGCCCTTAACCCCCAAATCCGACAAGCAAAATGGATATTATGGCTATCATGAACTTTACTCAAGTGATACATTGAACCCGGCTGTTTCGGATAGGGCAAAGTATCCTTGCGGCCATTGTGTTCAATCGTGATATATCCCTCTTCAATATCAATGTTGGGAGTTCCATACTCGCCCATTGTTCCCAATTTCACCAAATGGCAATCTGGGAAATCTTCCCGCATTAGATACAACAAGTTCAACGTTCCAACCACATTATTGACTTGGGTGAGAACAGCGTGTTCCCGGTCAATCATGGAAAATGGCGCTGAACGCTGTTCACCAAAATGCACGATCGCAGTTGGTTGAAATTGGTGTAAAGCTTTATGCAGAAATTCGTAATTAGTAATATCACCGATGAACAGTTCAATAGACTTACTAGTCAAGTCCTGCCATCGTTGAAGACGTTGCTGAATTGGTGCGATTGGGGTAAGAGTTTCTACACCCAGTTCGTTATCCCAGTGCCGGCGCACCAAGCTATCTAAAATTCCAACTTCATAACCTCGATTAGAAAGGTAAAGCGCGGTTGCCCAACCACAATATCCATCACCACCAATAACCAGGACTTTCATTTTACCAGTTTTTACTCGCTGATAGCTAAATCTATCAGGTTTGTGTCCCTTGTTCATCATTAAATTCTCGCAAAGACAGTAATCACTGAAAAATTAAAAATTCAAGAAAAATCTTGCTCCTCCACTGACTACTGACAACAGACCACTAACTACTGACTAATTTTATACTCCTGAGCAATATAGTAGAACAGCTGATAATAATTTTGAAAGTCTTGGCGATCGCTTTGTCCTTGCCAGTGATGTTCCAATTGCTCTTGAGTAATGGTCAATTTCATCACAGTCACCTTTTCCCCCACTTCCACAGACAATACCCCAGGAAACCCTTGATGAGTCCGAAAATTAGGAACTGGCTGAGGATTTTCCATTGAGGATTTTAGTAAAGGCTTGCTTGCATAAGCACGGATTTCTACATTTTTTTTGTTACGTGAAACTAAAGCAATCCCGTCACTATTATCTGGAGATCCTAATACCTGCCACTTATTCGGATAAGGAAACTCAAAACCATACCGTTTATTTTTATATATATTCCATGTCCCATCTTCAAGCTGGAGGTTATTAGCATTACACCCCCAAACAATCATCCCTATACCAACACCAGAAGCAATGGCGCAAAGCACCCTGTTTATTTGTACTGCACCCCAGGGCTGTTTCATTCTAAAATTTGATACGAGTTTATGGGAATACGTCGTTTTAGGCTTCAGGGGTTTTATCTGACGGACAGCTAAGAATACCTAAATTCGGTGCTGAAATCTAAAATGAAATAATTCTGGTTTGTCAATACCTCTAAGATATAAGGTTGGGTTGAGTCCCGTTCACGCAGTGTGCCATAAGGCATAACCCAACAAATACGTCGGGTTTCTCTTCGTTCAACCCGACCTACACAAAAATGGCTAAGGTATTGTTTATACTAAATATTTTATCATTCAGTTTTCATTAATATATTGGCGGATCGTCTCTTAATCGCTTTGATGTTTCCTGAAGCCGCGCAAAACTTTCTTGGCGCGATCGCTCAATCATCAGTGTTTGTAAAATTGGTTCAAGACAGTGTTTTGCATCTTGATAACCTCGGTTTTGCAAAAGTTGAATCCGTTCGGGACTGAAATCTAATAATGTGTTAAGACCACCCATATCTTCCGTTGGACGAATTTCAATAATTGTTTGATTAGGGAAATCATGCCGATTCCAAAGTTCACCATTTCCTAAATGAATGACGATCACATGAGTACAACCGCGATTTGCTAAGGCTTTGAGAGGGACATTATCACCTAGCCAACCATCAACATAATGCTTGTCATCAACTTTGCGCGATTTAAATGCTAAAGGAATAGCGGCACTGGCGAGTAATGTTTGATAAATTTCTTCATCGGTTTTGGCTGATTGGACGTGAATATATTCAGCGGATTGTCCAAGATTGGAAGCGATCGCATTGCCTATTGTGGGGACAATTTGACCTGCTTTGTGTGAAGATGGTAGGAAATTGTGTGCTGAAGGAAACGCGGCTACCCATAATTCAATTCCGGTTCGCAGTTGTTTGGCATTGACTACATCGCGTAAAAATTTATACAGTGGTTTAGGGTCGCAGAAAGATGCTTCATCCCCTGAAAGAAGTAAATATTGTGCCAAGGAATGCAATGGATATTTAACTAACTGCCAGTTGATAATGTTGGCTTCACCTAGTTCTTTCCACAATTGCCACAAGCGATCAGCAGCTTGTTTAAAGGATGTACTAGAGGCAAGAATCGCACCATTGAGCGCACCGATACTTGTACCTGCAATCATCAGAGGTGCAAAGTCAATTTCTGCTAGATATTTGACCACACCTGATTGGTACGCGCCCTTAGCACCGCCACCTGCCAGTACCAATCCGAGTTTGATTTTGGCTTCTTTCATGTAATAATTAGAATTATTAATCTATTAATTTTATGACGCAAGTTGTAACATATTACAAGAATAAGATCCCCAACTTCTTAGAGAAGTCGGGGATCTGAAACATTGCTGTAAATGCTTAAATCCTAATTCAGACAAAAAACATTAGGTAACAATCATGAATAGAGAATATTTAATCAACTTCCTGAAAAAAAACTTAACCACGATTAAAAGTTATGGTGTAACATCCTTAGCTTTATTTGGTTCTTATGCAAGAGATGAAGCAAAAAATACTAGCGATCTTGATTTATTGGTAGAATTTCAAGGAAAAGTTACCTTTGATCAATATATGGACTTAAAATTTTTCTTAGAAGATAATTTATCTTTATCCGTTGATTTAGTCACCAAAAAAATGTTGAAACCTCAAATTATTAGTTCTGTAGAAAAAGACGCTATTTATGTCGCGTAGTTTAAAACTTTATTGTGATGATATTTTAATTAGTTGTGATAAAATTCTCCGTTATACTCAAGGATTAGATGATAATAGTTTTTTTGCTGATGAATTAAGATTTGATGCGGTAATTAGAAATTTATCAGTGATCGGGGAAGCAGTTAAACAAATTCCTCCAGAAATAAGAAATAAATATCCACATATTGAATGGCGCAAAATTGCTGGCTTGAGAGATATTTTAGTTCATGCTTATTTTTCCTTAGAAGATGAGATTATTTGGGACATTATTCAAACTAAAATTAGTCCTTTGAAATCAGCCATTTTAATTATTATTTCTCAAGAATTTTAAGTTAGTAACTAAAAAATCACTAAAGGTTATTTATTCGTAGTAATTGCTTGTTGCCAACTGGTAATGATATCTTCTCTTTTGATTCCTGCTTCGATGAGTGTATCAACTAATCCTTCTTCAAAGTTATCTTCTTCGATGATGATTTGAGAAGCACCGTTATCTTTTTCGATAAGTCGCGCATGAAATAGGACACTATCCATCCAACAATGTTTATCCCGACCTGTAGCAAGAACTAGAAAATGTCCAGACTCAGCATCACAAACTGGGTATAGTTTGATTGCTTGTAATCTGGGTTGATGAATCGTGGCATCCTTTACCAGTTTCTTGAGAATTTCTACATAATTTAGTGGATTAGGCATTTCTCTCTTCTTGAAATAAGATCAGAAACCCTTCTTGGGTAAAGTGTTTATCGTGGGTCAATATCTCTGTGATTTTGAGTCGCTCCATGATGATCATTGACATACAGTCAGTAAGGCTATAGCCCTTGTCAAGACGATTTGCATAAAGGTCTAGTCCTTCAATAAATACTTCTTTGGTATGGGTTATGACTTGAATATTTTTGTTTCTGAGAATTTCTCTAACTCTTTGAGAAACTCCTAAACGCATTTCTGAACCAAATTGGGCGTAGTAGTTGAGCAACTCATTGAGTACAGCATCAGAAGTTACGAGTTTTGTTCCTTTTAGTTGCTGACTGAAGTTAACAACTTGTTGATGCCATTGATCGCGCTGGTTACATAATGCAATCCAGTAAAAAGTATCGGCAAAAATTTGTCTCATATTTATGTGGATTGCTTGGGCGAACCGTACAAATAATGATCATGATTGGCGGCTCCATCAATGGGCAAGCGATCTAGAACTTCTAAAGGGAGGGATTGAGCAAAATTTGTAAAACTTTCCCAAATGGGGATTTCTGTATCTATTTCCTGCGTTGATGACTTGACTTGTGGTTCTAATAAATCTTGATCTTTAGAAATTGATAGTAAATTAAGTAACTCTTGGGCTGTTGTGTCAAGGATACGGGCAAGAGTAAAGATAGATACTTGAGGCTGATTGTCTAAGGTGATGATGCCGCTAGGTTGTTCACTTTGTAGCCATGCTAAAAAATGATCTGGCGTTGTACCTAATACTTCGGCTGAGGTTTGTAAATCAAGGGTTAATTTTGTCATGATTATAGAGTTTGATCGAATCCATTCTTCCATAATGATCTGGGCATTGCTAAATTGTCTTTCCCTCTCCTGTAATTACACTAATGTTATCAAGTTTATTCGATTTTGATTTTGGATTCTTTCATCAGGTTATTTATTCGTAGCGATCACTTGTTGCCAACTGGTGACGATATCTTCTTTTTTGATTCCTGCTTCGATGAGTGTATCAATTAATCCTTCTTCAAAGTTATCTTCTTCGATGATGATTTGAGAATTGCCGTTATCTTTTTCGATGAGTCGCGCATGAAATAGGACGCTATCCATCCAACGATATTTATCCCGACCTGTGGCAAGAACTACAAAATGTCCAGACTCAGCATCACAAACTGGATAAAGTTTGATTGCTTGCAGACGGGCGCAGGGAAAATTATAATCGGCATTTTCAGAAGACTAAATATTTTTTCTTACCCAGGAATTTAAGTTATGTATTTGGCAGTTTAGGTGCTGTTGTTTTTCTTGCGGGTATTATTCTCAAGACAGGAATTTTGCAAATTAGTGTTAGTGATGGTGCAGATATTAAAAGTTATTCATCCATAGGGTTAGTGTTATGATTAGGTTGGTTAAGTTTACCAGCAATTTGGCTTGCTCGACATCGTTTTGGACATAAATTTTTAACAGCTAATTATTGGTTAGCTAGTTTGTTAGTACCTGCGTGGTTGGCTATGGCTGTAGCTGGTAGTAATGGTTTATTAACTAATTACAGTCCTGATGTAAAATTGTTTGTAAAAAAATCAGAAATTGCTGATGTACTCAAAAATCAATCTATTAATTTTGTGGTACAGAAAACTGAAACAATGACAACAGGTGGTGATAAAGCTCTTTTGTTACTTACTTTTGAAACTCCTAGTTGGGGAAAAAGATTTAAAAAACTTACAGATGTTCCTATTAATAATTATGCTTGGGTTAGTCCTGAATCAGAAATAGGTTTCTTAACTAATAAACGTCAACTTGGTACTTTTAGAGACTGGAAATTGATTCAAGTAATTGAAAGAAAATAAATGGCTCTACCGATTTCTTTATGATGTTTTTGAAAAATTATCCCTAAAACCCTTGTTTTGACTGGATTTGAAGTTTTAATTTTTCAGAAATAGGCGAGAGTGACCTAGTAATCGCTCTTACTTAATCAAATTAAATGCTTGATCAAGTATAATAAACTCATCAAGAAAAGTTAGTGTCACGAAGTTTTCGCCACGATGGAATGGAGAGAATAAAGTGTCAAGAG
>JBAXRM010000204.1:0-8051 GCA_037131225.1 Nostocales cyanobacterium ELA583
CTCCATCTCTACTGCAAGAACTCAACAACTATGTTGAGCTAACTGGTACGTCGAAGACTGATGTGGTTGTGAGTGCAATTAGTCAGTATATTGGTTGTGCTGACAATATGCCGTTGAATCAGAGGATGGGTGAGTTGGAAAAAAGGCTCAGGGAATTAGAATCTAAATTTGACGAGAGGTGTTTTTATGGATGATGTCTCTTCTAAGCTCATAGCAATTTTCCAAAATGTGAATGACTGGCTGAAGTTTGCAGAGGCTAAAAATGGTATTCTTTTGGCTTTTTCTGGTGCTGCGATTACTGCCACTATAACCATTCTGTCCACAGCACAGAATCTGCCTAATTCATTAAAAATTGGGTTATTGTTAACAACAATTATTCTTTGTATTTGTGCTTTAGCTTGCTCCTTATCTTTTTTACCTAGAACCAATTTAGAGCGTGTTTTAGGGTTGCGACGTAACTTAAATACTACTAATCCAGATAAAGATAATTTCTGGTTTTTTGGACATTTGCAAAAATATAAGTCAATTGAGTTGTTAGAGGCACTGAATAAGCATTATTTTGACAGTAAATTAAATAATATACCTTATAAAAAAGAATATCAAGATATTGCTGCACAAATAACTGTGAATGCTGAAATTACTTTTCTGAAATTTCGGATTTTTACCTATGCAATATATGTGTTGATTGCTGCTATTTTGGTAATTCCCTTTTCTACTTTGCTTAGTTTGGTTATTTATCGTCATTTATAATCAGTGAGGTATTTTATGTCTTCTTCATCTATGAATATTAAATTAACTGTAGTTCAACTTGATCTGGTTAAATCTTCAACTTATACTTGTAATATTGCAAGAGAAGGAGGATCAGAGTTAACAAGAGGATTTATAAATCAGATTCACAACTTAGTTACAAGTGCTTTTAATGCAATTACTAATCGTTCTGAATATGACGAATTTCATTCTTTAGGTGGAGATGCTTATCGGATCTCATTTCAAGATGTTAATAACGCTTATCAATTTGTTCAATATTTTTGCCAATTTGTTAAAGAAGAAGATAACAATGAACCTAACAGAAGAAGGAGAATATTTCGTATTGGTGCAGCAACAGGTACTGTTAATTTTGATTCATCTCAATCAGGTCTTCGTAGAATAGAAGGCGATGATGCGTTAGTTCCAGTTTCCCGACTCGTAACAGCAAATCCTCCTGGTTATTTTTACGTTCATCAAGAGACTTTTAAGAATTTTGATGAAAATATCAAACAGAAATTTGAGAATGAATCAGTTTTAGTTCCAGGTAAAAAACATGAAGATAATATTAAAGCTTATCGTTGTCAGATGTTTATAAATACAACAATTCAAAATGCAAATAATATTGTTGATTATCTTTTTGTTATTGTAAAACCTCAAACTAATCAAAAGTTTTACATAGAAGCACAATTGGCACGTTTTATTAATAATCAAACTAAACAAAAAAAGGATGATTATGAAATTCTAATTCAAATACAACAACCAGAAGATGGTTGTGAGAAAAAACATATTATTGGTGTTTTAGATAAAATTATCCAAGAGATGTACAAAATAACAAGAGAGCGTGATATTCAATTATCTAAACTACCAATTATAGAATTATTTTTACCCATTAATCTTTTAAGCGAAGGTTTTGATAGTGGAGAAATTATGAATGAGTGGGGTAAAAAAACACCAATTGGTAAATTATATCCTGTAATTATACGTTCTTATGATAGATTTTTACACAATGAGGAAAACAAAGCAAGATTAAAACTTGCATGGCAACCACAATGGGAAAGTTTAGAAAAAATTATTAATGATAATAATACTGAACAATTTATAAATATTATTAAAAATAATAATACTTATGTTAGGTTTATTGATGACCCATTACCAACTCAAAAGAAAAGAATTGAGTTATTTCAAGAAATTTTGTCTAAAGGTTTTCCTTTGTGTTTATGGACTAGATATAAAACAATTGATAATAATGTAGTTAAAAATTTTGAAACAATTTTTGCTATAGACTTGAATGATACAAATAATTTTTGCAAAATATATAGAATCTATCAAAACATTCATGATATTCGGATAAATAACATGAAAACAAAAAGTGACTTTGGTTACAATTTAGGAATATTATTTGATCATGATAAAATACCAACGGGAGCGAATCAACTAATATCTCCTAATATGGCTAGGAAGGTTTAGAAATCAAAATTTTATTAATTAAACTATTAACAAGGATAAAAAAATGACTAAACATCAAACAGAAAACAACTCACAAAACAACAAAGACTGGTATTTATTTTATGGTGATGGACAATATCATGATATAGATAGCCAAAAAAAAATGATCAAGGAAAAAATGAAATCTCCACCACCTTGGCGAAAATTTTTAGAAATTGAAGGTATAGATAAATTAAAAGAAGCAATAAATTTAGATGATAGTGAAAATAAAAATAAAAAGATTGAAGAAATTACTAAAAATTCAGAAGAATTAAAGAAAATTTATGATCAATGGCAAGAAATTCAAAAATTAGCTAACTCTCCCGAAAATAAAAGGGGTCAAGAAAAAGGTGAAAGATTTCGTGTTTCTAGTCAACTAACAGCAGCAAATGATGATGATAGTAATGAAGAGCATCCTAATATTAATAAAATCACAGTATTAGATGCTGTAAATGCTGCTATCTTGTTACGAAGACCACTTTTAGTTACAGGAAACCCCGGATCTGGTAAAACTTCTTTAGCTTATGCGATCGCTCATGAATTAAAATTAGGAACTGTATTAAGTTGGCCTATTACTTCCCGTACTACCCTCCAAGATGGATTATATGCCTATGATGCGATCGCCCGACTTCAAGATTATCAATTAATTACAGATCCAGAAAAGAAAAAACCTCTTGATATTGGTAATTATATCACATTGGGACCATTAGGTACAGCATTTTTACCATCTCTTTATCCTAGAGTTTTATTAATTGATGAAATTGATAAAAGTGACATTAATTTACCTAATGATTTATTACATCTATTTGAAGAAGGTAAATTTTCCATTCCTGAATTAGTCCGTTGGGCTGATACTTCTCAGCCAAAAACATCTACAATAGAAGCAAATAAAACTGTAAAAGTTCGTACAGAAGACGCAAGCATTGAAGCTAAAGCTACAATTAAAGCAGGTAGAGTACATTGTTCAGAATTTCCCATTATTATTATGACCAGTAATGGAGAAAGAGACTTTCCTCCCGCATTTGTTCGGCGCTGTTTACGGGTAAGAATGCCTGATCCTGATCCAGAATATTTAAAAAATATCATTGCATCTCATTTTCATGGTGATAGTTATGAAGAAACTAAAAAAGCAACAGATGATCTCATAACCAACTTTAGAAACAAAGAAGCAACAGAAAGGGCAACAGATCAATTATTAAATGCTATTTATATGAGAAATAACCTGAATCCTGAATCTTTTACTGAAGATTTACAAGAATTATTGTTTAAATCTTTATCTGATACTGATGAACAATAAAAATATCTCTTGTGGTACAGGCATCTTGCCTGTAAAATATAAATAATAAAGGATTTTGAAACCATGAGTAGGCAATTTGATCAATTCATCACCACATTAGAAAAAGAATTAAATCTAACTGGTATAGAAATTGCTGAAATTCTCTGGTTAGCACAACAAACTTGTACTCATGTTCCTGTTGAAAAAAAATCAATTCCACCGCAACAACCACCAACAAATAATGAATTTGAAAATATACCTCCAAAAACCGAAAATAAAACCCAAATAACTTCAAAAGTAGCACCTCAAATTGAACAACCACCATCTGATGTTCCTATTGTTCCCAAAACATCAGATTCCTATCCCGATAGTGGTTTATCAATAAATATTCCTGATGTTTCCTCCCTTCCATATCCCCGCAAAATTGCTAAAGCATTACGTTTTTTAATTCAATATATTGCCTATGGTAAAGCAGTCTTATTAAATGAAAAAGCCACCGTCGAACTTATGGCTGAATTAAACGGTATTTGTATTCCTATTCTTGAACCACGCAGAGAATTAAAATTTGATTTATTATTAGTTATAGATAAAAGTGATTCCATGATTTTTTGGCAACGCATTATCAAAGAATTACAAAAAATTTTAAAACATTATGGCATATTTAGGAATATTCAAATCTTTGGCATCTTTAAAGATAATCAAGGAAAGATTTATTTAAAACAAGGAATAGGGGAAAAAAGATATTCTCCTCAAAAATTAATTGATCCTACTGGTCGTAGAATTATCTTCATAGTCAGTGATTGTGTTAGTGAAATTTGGCGTAATGGCACAGCTTTTAATCTATTAAAGATTTGGGGAAAACATAATATTGTCGCCATTGTGCAAATGTTACCGGAAAGAATGTGGTTAAGAACTGCCTTAAGTTCAGGGGCAATGGTACAGTTAAATAGTTCAGCTTATACAGTTGCAAATCGTAATTTATCTATTAAAGAAATTTTAATTTGGGATGATATTAATTTTCACAAATCCATTAAAGTTCCTGTTTTTAGTCTCACACAAGATTCTATAAAAACTTGGAGTAAAATGGTTATATGCAAAGGAACTATTGGTGCTGGTGGTTTTGCCTTTTCACCAAACTTAGTTCAACAACAAACACAGTCAGAACCACAAGATATATCTCAAATATCATTATCCAATGAGGAACGAGTATATCAATTTCGCATGAGTTCTTCACCCCTAGCCAGAAATTTAGCCAGTTTATTAGCATCTGCACCTGTAATTAATTTACCTGTAGTCCGATTAATTCAAAAAAATTTCCTACCTCAATCGGAAAAAATAGTTCATGTCATAGCTGAAGTATTTTTAGGAGGAATTTTAAAACCTACGAAAGTAATTACACCAGATACCCATCCAGATTATGTTGAATATCGCTTTATTCATGAAGACATAAGAGATATTTTCCTGCAAGATAGTTTGGGAATGACTTCCCTGAAAATAATTAATAAAATTTCTGAATATATTGCTGAAAAACTAGGAAAAAATCGCCAAGAATTTCAGGCTTTACTTAAAAATCCACAAGAGTTAGAAAAACTTAAAAACGAAAAAAATCTTCAAAACCTAAATTTTAATTATTTTGCTACTATTACTGCCAAAGTTTTAAAACGGTTAGGAGGAGATCATGCTCTGTTTGCTAATGAAATTGAACACTCTTTACTAAATCATAATAACAATCAAGCATTTTTTCAAGAATTTGCTGGAAACTATATTTGGGCAGTTAAAGAAAATGGTACTTGGCAAGAACAACTAGAAGGTTTATTAATTACTCGATATTTATTAATTTCTCCACAAGGTGAAGTCCAGTTTGGTTCTCAGTTAGATGTCGTAACAATTCAAAATTTATCAGTAAAAGGACAAACACTATCTTGGAGTTTTGATGATAATCAAACTGCGGCTGAGATTACTTTTAAAGAAGATAGTGAAGATAGTTATTTTTGGGAAGAACATCAAATAGGTAAGTTATTCCAAGGATGGTTAAACTATCCCAATAAAGGCAGAATAGATTTTAGAGGTAGATTTGAAGCTGTTTATCCTCCTCCTGCACAGGAATTTACATTTAAAGTTAAAACCATCATTCTCATAGATGATTCTATCAACCCACAAACTTTTGATTTTCAAGTTGCAGTTATAAAAGCTAATCAATCCAGTCAATCTGATAGTAACAATATTCTAGAACAAATTAACGAAGCAGTATTTAACAAAACAGAAAAATATTTAACTAATACTGAAAAGCAAGTATTAAATGGTGCATTAGAAAACTTAACCTATAAACAAATTTATAACCAAATTAGGGAATCAGCAAATTACCCAGAATCAGAGCAGCAACTTAGCAATAGTATTGCTAAACCATTGTGGAAAGCCTTAACAGAAATAATTGGCGAAAAAGTCACCAAATCAAATGTTAAATCTCTCATTAATAAATGGTCTGCTAGTTCCCATCTAACTATTGACCATCATTCAGCACAAGCCACAGGTTTTATTCAAGACTTAGCTAACGACACTCAACTAGAAATGATGTTAATCCCCGGAGGCACTTTTATCATGGGTTCTCCACTAGAGGAATTAGAACACCAAGAAGATGAAAGTCCTCAACATTCTGTCACAGTCCAACCTTTCTTTATGGGTAAATATCAAGTAACGCAAGCACAATGGCGATTTGTAGCTCAGTTACCCCAAGTAAACCGTGAGTTAAAGCAAGATCCGTCTTATTTCAACGGTGCAAATCGTCCCGTTGAGCAAGTTTCTTGGGAAGATGCGGTTGAGTTTTGCGATCGCTTTTCTCAATATACAGGTAGAACCTACCGTTTACCCAGTGAAGCAGAATGGGAATATGCCTGTCGAGCGGGAACTACTACACCGTTTCACTTTGGAGAGACGATAACAACGGATTTAGCTAACTATGATGGTAACTATACTTATGGCGATGGAGTTAAAGGAATTTATAGAGAAGAAACAACAGAAGTAGGCAGCTTTGGAATAGCTAATAACTTTGGATTATACGATATGCACGGTAACGTCAGGGAGTGGTGTCAAGACAATTGGCATAGTAATTATGAAGATGCGCCTACAGATGGTAGCGCATGGTTAGACATTGAAAAAAGTAATACTGTAATGCTGCTGCGCGGTGGTTCGTGGGACTTCTATCCTGGCTATTGCCGTTCTGCTTATCGCAGCAACAACAATCTCGATAGCCTCAACATCTATATTGGTTTTCGGGTTGTATGTAGTGGTGCGGCGAGGACTTAGTAGCCCTTTGCACTCTTGCGCTTTTGCTCTTTGCCTTTTCTTCTCTGCCCTTGTGAGCGTAGCGAACGATTTTTTTTAACAAAAATGACTAATGGGACATTCAATAAAAAATATTAATAAACAGGTGATAAAAAATGCCAAAAATTATTATTCATGAGTATGAAAGAACAGCACAGTATTTTATTGAAGATTTAGGTAATGGTATTCAATTAGAAATGGTGATGATTCCTGGTGGCACTTTTATGATGGGTTCACCGAAAGAAGAGGAAGATAGCAATGATGATGAACGTCCTCAGCATCAAGTCACCATCAAAGCCTTTTGTCTGGGTAAATATCAAGTTACACAGGCACAGTGGAAGGCTGTAGCTGCATTTCCACAAGTAAACAAAGAACTAAAGTTAGATCCGTCTAGATTTAAAGGTGATAATCGTCCCGTTGAGCAAGTTTCTTGGGAAGATGCGGTTGAGTTTTGCGATCGCCTTTCAAAGCATACTAAAAGACAATATCGTTTACCCAGTGAAGCAGAATGGGAATATGCCTGTCGAGCGGGAACTACTACACCGTTTCACTTTGGAAAGACGATAACAACGGATTTGGCAAATTATCGGGGTACAGATAATGAAAAATATAAATGGTCAGGCTCTTATGGTCAAGGATCCAAAGGAGTTTACAAAGAAGAAACAACAGAAGTAGGAAGTTTTGGAGTAGCCAATAATTTTGGATTATACGATATGCACGGTAATGTATGGGAGTGGTGTCAAGACGATTGGCATAGTAACTATGAAGGTGCGCCTACAGATGGAAGCGCGTGGCTAGACAATGAAGAAAATAGCAACACTAAACTGCTGCGCGGTGGTTCGTGGAGCCCCCATCCTGTCTATTGCCGTTCTGCTTGTCGCTACCACTACAATCTCGATGGCGACTACGGCACTATTGGTTTTCGGGTTGTATGTAGTGGTGCGGCGAGGACTTAATAGCACTATGCGCTTTTGCCCTCTTGCTCATTTCTTGTCTTATCCCTCTCGCATAGCGAGAAAATTTTTTTGTCAGAATCAGGATATCCACCGATTAAAGGATGAACAGGATGAAACCAGGGATTTTATATTGTCAGCATTGTCAGCTTGCGACGTATAACTAGGGCTTGCTGAATAAACATAAAACCGGGACAAATAAATGACTTGATGAGGATAGAAACTGAAAAAGGTGCAAGAAAAAGAGTTAAAATAGGTAAAATACCTTG
>JBAXRM010000205.1:0-8020 GCA_037131225.1 Nostocales cyanobacterium ELA583
TAGAACTGATGCTTCATCATAGTTTGGGGCATCAAAAATATGATAGGCATCAAAGGACTAATATCATAATAATTAATAATCATAAAGTTTGTATTTAGATCATCATTTATATTATGAAGTTTTATTAGAAAAGCAGAAACTTCTTCTTACTAAAATCGTAAATAATACATTAAATGAGCGATCGCATCCCCTGATAATTCTAATCTTTGTTGAAAATCTACTAAACTTTTATAATAACCAGTAGACAAACGGTTTTCTACAACTTTTTGCGCTAGAGATAAATCTATAAAAGGAATTTTTGATAAACTCTCTACCGAAGCCGTATTAGGATTAACTGGCTGAGGTTTATCTAAAGAACTATCATCATAATAATTAAAATTTAACATAGGCTTTAGCGGTTCTAATCGCTGTACAGGCAAACCCAAAGCCGCAGCCACATCTTCAACACAGTAGAATACTACACCAGCGCGGGAAAGTTCCACAAGTGATCGCCCTTGATGAATTGATAACCCAGGTAAACGTAGCCAATCATCCACAGTCGCTTGGTTAGCGTCAATCCCCATACCCAATTCAGCCGCCATTTGCAATTCTTCCGCCGATTGTAAACGATAATAGGGGTCACTCAACAACTTGACGCGAAGCTTTTGCAATTTCAGATTTAAAGGCAGCCACTTATTCATTTTCAAACCGATCCTTTTAGCAATTACCAATTTCCTAAATCTGATCTAACATCTGACGACGTTTTTGCTCAAACTCATACTCAGAGATTAATCCATCTTGACGGAGTGCTTCTAACTCACGCAAAGCATTAGCTACTGATTCTACCTGACTACCAGCTTGATGTGATACTTTAACAACTGATTCACCTAAGTTAAAATACTGATTAAAAGTTTCTTCCTCTTGAGTTAAATACCAAACTCCCTCAATAGCACTAGCTATCATGGCAATAGGTGTACCGGATACAGATAACAAAATATAGACTATTCCCCAAAGTGGCTGTCCCAAGTAAAATTTATGTAAACCCGAAATTGGAAGGATCCCAGAAAAGGCCAAAACAGCAGCAATGGCACGGCTTTTTCGTTTAGTTAATATCATTTTATCTATAGCCATTCTACTTGATTCGTGAACTGATTGGTAATGTTACATTACAATAAACTCATAAAATGCAAAGATATTAAGAAACATAATTTGTACCATATACATTACTCATATAGGTACAACTAATCAAAATATTTTACTTATCAGGGATAGATTAAATCTACTTGCACACATTAGTGTTTACTAAAACTATATTTAGTAAATACTCAAAAATCATGATTACCATACTGACTTAAACTTCAACATAAAACCCAGTAGCAGTCAAAACTTTATTTAATCAATCATCATACAATGTCAATTAATTCCTTATCAACAGAATGGCTAAATTTGCTAATTGATCCTTATGCAGTGCTAGGGGTGTCTATCAATGCTAATGAGCGTCAGATTACCAAACGGTACTATATTCTGGCCAAACAACTACATCCTGACAACCATATAAATAAGAACGAACCAGATCAAGAATTAGCTCAAGCAATATTTACACAATTGATTAACCCAGCTTATGAAAAACTTAAACAAACACAAAAACGGCTAAACACTATAGCATTACTGCGTTCAGAAAGCAAAGTTTTAGATACACAGACAGCAGTTGGCATCCAAATTTCTATCATTCAGTCCATATCAACAATGTCTGCTGGAGAAGCAGAATTATTTTATGAAGACGTATTTACATCCTACGCATTTTCTCAGTACCATTCACTGCATCAATCATGTCAGATAACACAGCAGTTAAGTGCGCTAAATATAGTCTACTTATCATACCAACAACTGACTAATGAACCTAAACCTATCATCTCCGTAGAAAAAAACCAAATACATCCAAATACTTCATCTCCAAACACAATTCTCCAAGCAGAGTTAAAATCAGATTCAATAAACTATGCCCAACATTACTACGATAGAGCCGTAGAGTATTATAAGCAAGAAAACTGGAATTTAGCAGTACAAGAACTGCGAGATGCTATTAAATTAGACCTAACCAATGCTGATCACTATGCACTACTAGGGGTAGTACATTTTCAACAGAAATTTATAGGCATGGCTAAAGTCTATATTCGTCAAGCATTAAAAATTAATCCTCAACAACGACTAGCTTTGAAATACGCTGCTCTCTTGCAAATTCAAGTAAGTAGGTGAACACAATAAAACCAAACTGTGTAAAGAAAAGTAAAATCGCCCAAACCCTCTTCACTCTTGCCTCTTACCTCTTGCCTTTTGCCTTGCCATAACGACAATTTTCAACGCCAACCTACTTAAATGAAACAGTGACTCCTCAATCAGTATCAAAAGCATTGGGTATTGCCGCGTCATTAAGTAAGTTTTTATCGAAAAAACTTTATTAACATTTCCCATAACTGTATAAACTTGAGGTCAAGTAGTGAAATTTCCCTAAAAACCACTACTTTAACCGAAGTAGTTTTCCCTATATGAATCTTCTACACTAAAATGGGGATGGGAACAAAATTTGAAGCTACTCAACAATACCTTAGCTAAATCAAAAAAATCTAACCTCCTCTAAGATACAAGGTTGGGTTAAGAAACGAAACCCAACATCTACAATTATCATTAACAATTCTTCGTATTTAAGTTTTCCTAACTATAGTAGAATAAACAAACTGTTCCCTGCTATAAGTAATGTCTAATTAACAATTATCCATTTCCTCTACCTGGACACAATTGATCTATCCAAGACGGAAAAATACTGCTCTGAGTAGATGAAGCACCGGAAATGTTTTGGCTGGAAATTCCAGTATTAATAGATCGCTTGTCTATTTGTTCCCTTCCCATTCCCCCAGGTAGCTTAACAGAAGAATGATGATAAATCGGCGTAGCAACAGCCATCACAGAGACATTTGTAGACATTTTCAATAATACCTGTTTACGTTCTTTGGAGACAGGTGAATCTATCAAATGTATATGAGCAGGAGACGTACTAACCATCTCATTTTTGGCTGTAGAATGCTGAGATTTTAATAACTTTAACTCCTGTTCAGGATTGAAGTGTAAATGCAAAGCTGCAATTATTTGATCAGGATCATTATTTAAATCCAAAATAAAAGGCAGGATTTTTTTTAACTCTGGTTCTAAAGTAGATAAAGTTGCTAAAACGTAACCAGAAGAAGGACGGCGTATCCCCTCATAATCTTTCCAAATTCGCATTTTTACTAGCCAAGGACGATTTTGTTCGTAATAACTTAGCCACTTGATTTTTAATGATTGACGTAGATGCTGAATATCCATTTATTCCCTCACTGCATTTGTGCTAAATTACAAAATTTATATATTTTTAGTTAGTTTACCCGTGGGGATGAAACCGGTAATAAAGCATTTTCTTAACTCTTTTACCACCTAATAAATGTTGTTCTACCAATCTGGGTATTTCTTGGGGTAAAACCCGACAATACCAAACCATCTCCGGTAACACTAACACCATTGGACCATTCCCACATTGACCTAAGCAGCCACTTGATGTAACTGTCACATTAAGTATAAGTAAAGCTTGTAAAGCCGCTAATACTTCTGCTGCACCTTGTTTCCTACAAGTACGATGTTGACATACTTGGACACAAATAGGAAGGGGTTGTTCCTGATTTGAGATATTTGATATTAATTCATTCATCACCATTTTGACTATAAACGCCAGTTATCTAGTATTAGTGAATAGCCTAAATCTTGAATTCTTTGGTAATGAGATAAATTACCAGTAACTAAATTCAGAGGGAACAGGGAACAGGGAACAGGGAACAGGGAACAGGGAACACTTCGACAAGCTCAGTGCATCGCAGGAAAAACTCATGTTTAAAAAGATGAGATTGAAATAATGACACTGTCACTGAGCGGTGTCGAAGTGCGGTCACTGAGCGGAGTCGAAGTGCTGTTCCCTGTTCCCTGTTCCCTTCTTTTGTTGGCAATAATTTGAGGATTTGCCCGGTTAATAATTTCTGAAAGAATATCAGTATCAAGTAGGGATTTATCTACTTTGTTCATTTGATCAACTATATCCTCCTTTTTTCCATTGCTTCAACAACAATTTCATCAACAATTTCTGGAACATCCGCATATAATCCCATTAAGGGATCTTTTTTTCTTGAATTTTTGCTAAACGTTCAATTACTTGGGTGATCAATTCTGATAATGTTGATTGATTAACCATTGCAATAGTTTTTGCCCGTTCAAAAGTGAGTCTATCTAATTCAAGTTCTATTTTTTCCATAATGGATTTTACCTCTTAGTTACAAAAATGAGCAACTGCAATAACTCTTATTCTACCATTTCCATCAATAATAAATTCTAAAAAATGTTGAGTATCGCCACTACAGGGTGGCGATAAGTAAAAAATTCCTAATTGATAACCAATCCTTTACTTGCTAACCATTCACTATTAAATATCCGGGATTGATAGCGAGAACCACTGTCACACAAGATAGTAACAATAGTATGTCCTGGTCCTAATTGTTTAGCTAAAGCCACAGCCGCACCGACATTAATTCCTGTTGAACCACCCATTAATAACCCATCTTTTCTTAATAGCTGATAAACCACACGCAAGGCTTCAGAATCATCAATTTGGATAGCATCATCAATAGGTGCGCCTTCCATATTAGCGGTAATTCGACTATTACCAATACCTTCAGTAATAGAATTACCTTCCATTTTGATTTCCCCAGTTTTGATATAGCTGTATAATCCACTACCCAAAGGATCAGCAACTACACATTTAACGCCCGGATTTTGATCCTTAAGGTACATAGCTACACCAGCATAAGTACCACCCGTACCAGTCGCCGCTACCCAACCGTCTATTTTACCGCCTGTTTGTTGCCAAATCTCTCTACCTGTGGTTTCATAATGAGCAACACGATTGGCTAAATTATCAAACTGATTAGCCCAAATGGCGTTTTCCATTTCCGCCGCTATTCTACCAGATAGCTTGACGTAATTATTCGGATCTTTGTAAGGTACAGCCGGAACAGGACGAACTTCAGCACCCAAGGTAGTCAAAGCATCAATTTTTTCTTGAGATTGGGTATCGGGAATAAAAATTAAGCATTTGTAACCTTTGACATTGCAAATATGCGCTAATCCAATCCCCGTATTACCCGCAGTTCCTTCTACTACTGTACCTCCAGGTTTAAGCAGTCCTTTTTTTTCTGCATCTTCGATAATGTAAAGTGCAGCCCGATCTTTGACAGAACCACCAGGGTTAAGAAATTCCGCTTTGGCCAAGATTTCACAACCTGTTTCTTCACTAAAACTGTCCAAGCGAATTAGAGGTGTGTTACCAATCGTACCAATAAATCCATTTTTGATATCCATGTTGAATCTACCTGAGTTTTTCCCAATCAAATTTTGACATTGAATCTCAATCTTAGTGCGATCTTTTTACTCATAATTCCCGAAAAGCCCGCACACAATATTGAATCTCAACTAAATGCAGCAATGATAATATGCTTTGTCAATTTTCTGGCACAAATTATCATACAATATACTAAATATTGTCCTAAACATAAGGTGGACGCTGATGAAATCTCCTCATGAACATAATCAAGACATTCAACGTCAGGTAGAAAAGCGACTTCGAGAAATGGATGATCAAATTAATGATATTGATGCACCTTTCTATAAAACGCAGAAACATCAACCGGAACAATCTCAAAAACCTTGGCTGAGAAAACTAATTCTTGGTGGACAGCTTTTTGGTTTGGCTGTGGCTACTATAGTTGCAGTGAAAGTAGCTTCAGCTTTAGCAGGAATTGTGATGTTTGGGGCTTTGGCTTTTTTGGTTTATAAACTTTTCCTAGAATCCAAATTTAAGAATATTAAATAAAGTATCATCACCATGAATAATCAAGTTGGAACTGACCAATTTATCAACGATTTAGAACAGGTTTCTCAAGTTCGTTCTGAGATCAAGCTAGAAAAGAGTTTGGCACTTATGAAAAAGAAGTTAGTCAACACATTAATGATGATATTAATTCTCGCAAATCAGAATTAGATAATCTGCTGCAACAGAAAAAAACACGATAAATCAACCGAGAAAGTGAATTTAAACGGTTTAAGAATTTACAAGAAAACATCATCGAACAACTTGTAAATGCCGTTTTTGAGTTTCAATTTGTTGAATTTGTCTGGTTAACTGAGTGACTTTTCCCCAATCGGTTCAGTAGTTTGCAGGCGATCGCTATGTACTCTCAGTAATTTTACCGCAGCAGTACCCACAACACTTAAGGATACCACTGCTCGTCTTGTTACCAAAGCTTGATTACTATAAACTGTGACTGCCACAATTTGGCTGTCTATCGGTTTCTGCCAAAATGGTGTTTCTGGGTCACTGCCAATTTACTCCCATACTAATGATTCTATTGATTAATTTTTAATTATTCACTGTATTTACGTCAAGCTATCAGTAACTTTTAGATACATAGTCAAGTGATTATGTATCTGTCCCAGCTTGATTTAAAGATTCGGTTTAACCGAACTATGATCTAAGATTAAACCACCTTGCTCAGTAATCTTTCTCGCTGCATCCAAAAGATACTCATAATAGGTATGAGCAATAATAGATAATTGCTTACCAGCAGGGTAAACCATATACCAAGTACGTTTAATGGGAAAGTGTTGGACATCCAAAATACTAAATTCCGCAATTTCTGTCAGCAAAGTATGACGGGATAATACAGAAATACCTAAACCACCAGCGATCGCTTGCTTAATTGCTTCATTACTCCCCAACTCCAATTTCACCTTCACCTTGACCCCATGTTCCTCAAACAGACTTTGGACAGCACTGCGAGTTCCTGAACCCGGTTCCCGCATAATAAACGGTTCTTCACCCAAACGTTCAATCGGAATATTTTTTTCCTTCGCTAAGGGATGATTAGCTGGTGCTAAAACTATTAAAGGGTTTTCTAAAAATGGCTGAAAATTGACATCAAAATGATCGGGAATCTGACTCATAATATACAAGTCATCCAAATTACTCATCATCCGATCCAAAATTAGTTCATGATTTGTGACTTGCAGAGAAATATCAATCCCTGGATAAAGCTGACAAAAAGGTCCCAACAATCTTGGGATAATATATTTAGCAGTAGTAATTACTGCCAGTCTTAGTTGTCCTTGTTTCAATCCTTTTAAATCCGCGACGGTCATTTGAAACTTGTCCATAGTCTCAAAAATTTGCCGACAAGTAGCAAATAATTCCCGTCCCGCTTCTGTCAAATATAAACGCTTTCCTACCTGTTCAAATAATGGCAAACCTACCGATTTCGTAAGTTGTTTAATTTGCATGGATATGGTAGGTTGAGTCAAAAATAACTCTTCCGCAGCGCGTGTAAAACTACCATGCCGTGCCGCAGCCTCGAACACCTTTAACTGGTGCAACGTCGCTTGGTTCAAGGTAATTCTCCTCTGATAACAATTTGTAGATATAGTTTAGTATCAAGTGACACTAAGAAATTTTTAGTGTTATTTATACAAAGCTATGAAATTTAGTATACATAAAAATGTATCTTCAGAGTTTACGGAAAAAGCCAGTAGGGTGTGTTAGCGACAGCGTAACGCACCATTTTAATTAATCTATAAAGGTGTGTTATCAAAGCACCCTACAAAATCTGTTGAACTTGAGAATTTATCTATTATTTAATTCTCCTGATTAAGTAATCTCCTTTTCTGCAACAGTAGTATTTGCTGAAACTGATTAAATCATTATTATTTGTCCTTTGTGTTGATATTCTGTTGTTGGATAATCTGGCTAATCTCTTCCAGACTTAAATTTAAAACTTGGGCAATTTGTTCTCCAGTTAAACCTAATGCTATCAAACCAGGAACTGCGTCTAATTTAGCTTTGCGTTCACCTAATTCTAGTCCTTGTTCTCTTCCTTGTTCTCTTCCTTGTTCTATTCCTTCTTCCTTTCCCTCT
>JBAXRM010000206.1:0-8014 GCA_037131225.1 Nostocales cyanobacterium ELA583
CTTCCCTCTCAGGGCTAAAGCCACTGAGTTTCCCACTTACCGCGAGGTCTTATAATATGAACTTAATTGTAGAGACTTTCCGCCAGAAAGTTTCTACAGGGGTGAGGAAATCACAAAAGATCATTTTCATAGATAAAATTAACAACACCAGAAATTTAAAAAAATATCAATCTTCGTTTCTGTTCTTCTGGGAAAGTTATCAATATTCAACTAAATTATCGCTCAATATCAAAACCAGTGTTTATGGAAACTTTAACCGTATCGGGAACATTAGAGTCTTTAGGAGCGAGTTGTTATTGGTTATTTCCGCCGTTCCTGCAACTTGCGATAAACTGCTTTTAAATCAACTTTGTGATGTGCTAAAGCTACAAGGGTATGATAAAATAAATCTGCAACCTCACCCGCAATACCATCCGCATCATCATCCTTACAAGCCATGACTACTTCAGCGCTTTCCTCACCAATCTTTTTCAGAATCTTATTATCACCACCAGCCAATAACTTACAGGTATAAGAACTTTCATTGTGATGATCACGGCGATCGCAGATCACCTCATACAACTGTGATAAACTATCCCCTGGTGGTGGTGTCACCGTCCCATCAACCTGATGAAAACAACTCCGTTCCCCAGTGTGACAAGCAACATCACCCAACTGCTCCACTCCTAGCAATAGAGCATCACTATCACAATCATAACGAATACTTTGCACCTTCTGAATATGTCCAGAAGTCGCGCCCTTATGCCAAAATTGCTGACGAGAACGACTCCAAAACCAAGTTTCCCCAGTTTCTAAAGTTTTTTGTAATGATTCCTGATTCATCCAAGCCATCATTAACACAGTCCCATCCAAATAATCCTGGATAATTGCCGGTACTAAACCCTGATCATCATAGCGAATTTTTTCCACAGGGATAGCAGATTGGAGCGATAGCTGTTTGGAAGAAGACATACTAGTTAATTTACAATAATTCTTTGACTCAACATACCATTTTCAGCTAATTCTATACCATAGAAATTCACAAGCAGCTTTTCACCCTATTCTAAGATAGAAGCTCAATTTTAATCACTACTTGTTAGGAGATACCCTTGATAAACACCTCAATTAAAACCACAAAATCACAAGAAATCTTTGCTGCTGCTCAAAATCTTATGCCCGGAGGAGTCAGTTCTCCCGTTCGCGCATTTAAATCTGTTGGTGGACAACCCATAGTATTTGATCGTGTTAATGGCGCTTATGTTTGGGATGTAGACGGCAACAAATACATTGACTATGTTGGGACATGGGGACCAGCCATTTGTGGTCATGCACATCCAGAAGTAATTGCTGCACTCCACACAGCCTTAGATAAAGGTACAAGTTTTGGCGCTCCCTGCGTCCTCGAAAACGTATTAGCCGAAATGGTCATTGATGCTGTTCCTAGCGTCGAAATGGTCAGATTTGTCAATTCTGGTACAGAAGCTTGTATGTCCGTATTACGACTGATGCGAGCCTTCACTAACAGAGAAAAAGTCATCAAATTTGAAGGCTGCTATCACGGACACGCTGATATGTTTTTGGTAAAAGCTGGTTCTGGTGTCGCTACCTTGGGTTTACCCGATTCACCAGGAGTACCAAAAGCAACAACAGCCAGCACATTAACCGCACCTTTCAATGATTTAGATGCCGTCAAAGCCTTATTTGAACAAAATCCTGACGAAATCGCCGGTGTCATTCTCGAACCCGTAGTTGGTAATGCGGGCTTTATTACCCCTGATGCTGGTTTCCTAGAAGGACTACGGGAACTTACCCAAGAATATGGGGCATTACTGGTATTTGATGAAGTGATGACAGGCTTCCGTATTGCCTACGGTGGCGCACAAGCAAAATTTGGTGTTACCCCCGACTTAACCACTATGGGTAAAGTCATTGGTGGTGGTTTACCAGTAGGCGCTTATGGTGGCCGCCGTGAGATTATGTCAATGGTTGCCCCCGCAGGTCCTGTTTATCAAGCTGGTACTCTCTCCGGTAATCCTTTAGCCATGACAGCCGGAATTAAAACCCTAGAATTACTCAGTAAACCCGGCACTTATGAGTATTTAGAAAAGATTACCAAACAGTTAGCTGATGGCTTGCTGAAAATCTGCTCAGATACGGGTCATGCTGCTTGTGGTGGTAGTATCAGTGCCATGTTTGGGCTATTCTTCACTGCAGGACCTGTTCATAACTATGAAGATGCTAAAAAGACAGATACTGCTAAATTTGGTCGTTTCCATCGGGGAATGTTAGAGCGTGGTATTTACTTAGCACCATCTCAATTTGAAGCTGGCTTTACTTCTTTAGCACACACACCGGACGACATTGAACAGACATTAGCTGTTGCCAAAGATGTGCTGTCTAGTCTATAAATAGTTCAAGAGGCAAGAGACAAGAAGCAAAAGACAATAAATATAAATTTTTTGCCGTTCTCTGCCTCTACGAATAATTTGTGGGATTAAACTGGATTTCTACACTTAATAATTTTTTAATGACTATAATTGCTAGTAAAATAATAAATATAAAATTTTAGGAAATTATTCGGGAAGTAGTTCGGAAAATTCCCGCATAAATAACCTAGCAGAAATCTGAATTTGCTCTTCATAATGATAATAAGAGCATCCTTAACCCCTTTGCCTATTGTGCAACGAGTTGACAGTGCATGAGCTATTGCGTGAATCCCACCTGTCCCCAGCCCAAAAATTCAGCCCCTGGTCAAATATGTCAGGCTTGTGGCTCAAAATTACTGTTGCGCGATCGCTTTCGCGTGGTAAAACCAATAGGTCAAGGTGGTTTTGGAGCCACATTTTTAGCGATAGAGCAAAATCTACCCGGTAAACCGCCTTGTGTAATTAAACAATTACGTCCAGCAGGGACAACTCCGTACATATTAAAGATGGCACGAGAGCTATTTGCCAGAGAAGCGGAAACACTAGGTAAGATCGGTAATCATCCCCAAATACCAAGGCTACTGGACTATTTTGAGGATAGTGAGCAATTTTACTTGGTTCAAGAATATGTTAGCGGTTTGACCCTCCAACAAGAGGTAAAAAAAAATGGGGCTTATAGTGAAGCCGGAGTCAGGCAATTTTTAAGTGAAATTATGCCATTGCTGCAATATATCCACGAGCAACAGGTAATTCACCGTGATATTAAGCCAGCTAACTTAATTCGTCGTTCTCAAGATGCCAGACTGGTACTAATTGATTTTGGCGCTGTTAAAAACCAAGTTAGTCAAGTAACTCAATCAGAAGAATCAGCTTTAACAGCTTATGCAATTGGTACTCCTGGTTTTGCGCCTCCAGAACAAATGGCTATGCGTCCGGTTTATGCCAGCGATATCTATGCAGTAGGAGTGACTTGTATTTATTTGCTGACTGCAAAACTTCCTAAAGACTTAGAATACGATCCCACCACAGGTGATATGCTCTGGGAGCATCTGGTACAGGTGAGTGACCATTTGATCAAAGTCTTGAAAAAAATGTTGGATGTGTCAGTACGCAATCGCTATAAGGTAGCACAAGACGTACTCACAGCTTTGGACATTGAGCCATATTTAGATAGTTTATCTCAAGGTTTAGTATCCCAACCCTCTGGGTCTGCACCAGCACAGAACAATCCAAATTTTGATATTAATTCGATTGGTTATACTTATGAGAAAGATAATAGTATAGCAAAATTAGCTGCATCTATTCGAGCCAGAAAGGACAAGACAGCAGGGGGAATGGAATCGAAATACAGACAAACTCAGAGTAGAGAATCAGCCCCTAAATCAGCCCCTAAATCAACCCCTAAAGATGTAAATAATCATGATCCATTATCCTCCGCTCGAAAATTAGATTCCCAAGGTCTATTAGTAGCTTATGAAAAAGGCAGACGGGATTTTGCCGGTTATCACTTTATGCGCTTGAGTATAATTGGTGGTAACTTATCAGGAAGTAATTTCCACGCCGCTCAATTTCATAAACCCAATTTCCAAGCAACTAATCTTCAGAATACTGACTTTGGTAGAGCAAGTTTAAAAGAAGCAAATTTCAAAGAAGCGGATTTGACCAAAGCCTATTTTAGTAATGCTGATTTAGAAGGTGCAGACCTCAGAGGTGCAAACCTGAGTCAAGCTTATCTGAGTCAAGCTAATCTCCGGGGAGCTAATTTGTCTGGTGCTAATCTCACTGGTGCTAAGGTGACTGATGAGCAATTAGCTGTAGCTAAAACTAATTGGCTAACTGTGCGAACCAATGGTAAACGTGGTTTATTTTAATTATACTGCAAACGCTTTAAAACTTGACCCCTCTCTAAACCTCTCCTCGTTAATGGGGAGAGGCTTTGAACTGAATTTTTTAGTCAAGAAAAAGTAAAGTTCCTAACCGTTTTGAGTATAATCAAACTTGGGTCTATCGCTCCAACCCTTCGGAGAATTAAAAATTAAATATTCTTTCTACCTCCTGACTCGGTGACACGGTGACTCCTGAATTCTTACAAAACTGTCATCTGCTAACCATCTGACTTTCTATTTCGGCATATCATCTCTAAATGTTCGTTTCTGTCAAAAATCTAGAATTGATTTGTCATCTGTAATGCAATAACTTGACTAAATTACTTCGTTTAGTATAGAAACTACATTTTTAGACTTTCCAGGATTTTGTTTTCTACCTAACATTTTCATCCGGTTCATTTAAGCCTAAACCTTTTTTTAAAACAAACCACTTCAGGCACAGAGAACACAGAGAAAAGAGAATGAAAAATTCTTAACTGAACTGTATTACCTGATATTTTTCATTAACTAATTTTGAAACAGCACTGAAAAGGTATGCAGTTGTGCAAAACCACAAGCTACAAGGTTCATTATCTTCTCAGTTTATTCTCCGATTAGCGATAGCGAAGCGCTCCGCAGGAATCGCTATTGCCATGCTGGCATCTTTATCTGTGGCGAGTATTAGTGTTTTTATTGTCCTCAAATTTCGGGATATAGATAATCAGAAACCCGCAAATTCTACGGTAGCAATACCAGAGATAAAAACAGTCACAGCCCTCGGTAGAATTGAACCAGAAGGGGAAGTGATTAAATTATCAGCGGCTATATCTGGAGAAGGGAGTCGAGTCGCAAAGATATTGGTTCAGGAGGGATATATGGTTAAAGCCGGACAGGTAATTGCTATTTTAGATAATAGCGATCGCTTGCAAGCAGAATTAACTGAAGCTAAAGCAGAAGTAAAAATGATTCAATCTAAAATTGCCCAAGTTCAAGCAGGTGCTAAACCTGGAGAAATTACCGCACAACAAGCCATCATTGACAGATTAACAGTGGAAAGTCAAGGCGATATTGATACTCAAAAAGCAAATCTAGAAAAATTACAAGCCGAATTACTCAATGCTGAAGCCGAAAATAAACGGTATCAGCAATTATATATAGAAGGAGCAATTTCTGCTTCCCAAAAAGATAGTAAAAACTTGAATGTAGAAACCGCAAAAAAAAGTCTTCAAGCCGCACAGTCACAATTAAAAAAGCTGGAATTAAGTAATCAACAAAAAATAAAAGAAGCTTCAGCCACATTAAATCAAATTTCTGAAGTCAGAAAAGTAGATGTAGAAGCTGCAATAGCTGAATTAAATCGCGCAAACACAATAGTCAAAAAAGCTACTATTAATCTTCAACAAGCTTATGTAAAATCTCCTCAAAATGGACAAGTATTTGAAATCCATACTCACCCAGGAGAATTAATTTCTAATAATGGTATTGCTGACATTGGTAAAACCAGCCAAATGTATGTAGTTGCTGAAGTTTACGAAAGTGATATCACTAAAATTATTCAAGGAAAGCAGGTGCGGATAGTTAGTGATACTTTTGCCCAAGAATTGCAGGGAAAAGTAGAACGAATCGGTTTACAAGTAAGAAAGCAAAATCTCACTAATACAGATCCTTCTAGCAATATTGATAACAGAATAGTAAAAGTCCATATTCGACTAAATAAAGCTTCTACTCAACAAGCAGCCAAATTTACCAATATGCAAGTTAAAGCAATTATTAGTCTTTAGTCATTGGTTATCAGTCATTAATCTTTGGTCATTAGGAATGTGAATTAAATAAAATGCAAAAGTAGAGTGTGTAAAGCCCTTGCGGGCATGGCTTCGCTTAGAGCGACAGCGTAACGCACCATTCCACGTTAACTCAGAATTGCAGGTTATTAAATTTGCGTTCCTTAGTTAAAAACTTTCTTCTTTCTTTCTCCTGACTCCTGACTCCTCATTCCTATGATTCCTTTTTTTCAACAATTGCGACAACGAACTCCTGTGGGTTGGTTACAACTTACCCATGAAAAAAGCCGTTTATTAGTAGCAGTATCCGGCATTGCCTTTGCCGATGTTCTCATGTTTATGCAGTCAGGTTTTCAAACCGCTTTATATGATAGTAATACTAGATTGCATCGAAGTTTACAAGCTGATATTATTCTCATTAGTCCCCAAGCTCGTAGTTTACAAAGTATGTCTATTTTCTCTCGTAGACGACTTTATCAAGCAATAGATGTACCAGGGGTAAAATCGGCTGAAGCTATGTATTGTAACCATATTATTTGGAAAAATCCCCAAACACGATTAGAAACAGGAGTGTTAATCATTGGCATCAATCCAGATCAACCAGCTTTTGATTTACCAGAAATTAATCAACAATTACAAAAAATTAAATTACCAAATACAGTCTTATTTGATCGAGCAGCCAGAGGAGAATATCAACAAGCAATTCAGCAGATTCAACAAGGTAAAACTGTCACAACTGAAATTAATGGTAATACAATTACTATTGGTGGCTTATTTAAACTTGGTGCTTCCTTTGCCGCAGACGGGAGCTTGATTACCAGTGCCAATAACTTCTCCCAAATCTTTGCTAGACAGCCTACAAGCAGTGTGAGTATCGGTTTAGTTAAAATCAAACCGGGTTATAAAACTGATCAAGTTGTTGCCCAATTAAAAGCTTATTTAAAAGATGATGTCAAGGTTCTTACTCATCAAGAATTTATTGAATTTGAAAATAACTTTTGGAGTAGTAATTCCCCCATTGGATTTATTTTCAACCTTGGTGTATCAATGGGATTCGTAGTTGGAGTAATTATTGTTTACCAAGTTCTTTCCACAGATGTTAATGCCCATTTACGAGAATATGCAACTTTCAAAGCCATAGGATATCGTCATAATTATTTACTAACTATAGTTTTTGAAGAAGCTTTAATTTTAGCTGCTTTGGGATTTTTCCCAGGGGTAGCTGTATCTTTAGGACTTTACCAACTAACTAGAACAGCAACAAATTTACCCATGTATATGACAATAATTCGTGGTATACAAGTCCTACTTTTAACTATAATTATGTGTGCTATTTCTGGGGCGATCGCTACTAGCAAACTCCAATCTGCTGATCCTGCGGATATGTTTTAAGAACTATGTATGTATAGGACTTTCTACTGTTATCAAATAACGTTTTTACCACCAGGTAGGGGCGGGGTTTCCCTGCCCTAGATTCTATTGCTAAATTATTTTACAAAATAAAAGCCTGAAATCTTTGCTAGGCAATCTTTTCGGGCTTTACTTCCTCTAAATTGTTAATTCTTTAATATCTGCGGACTGTGATATTAAACATTTTTCAGTGATTTTTTGCTTAAGAGAACTCCACAAAAAAGATGATCCAATCTTGTGGGATGGGCATCTTGCCCGTCCTTGTATTATTGGCAGGCAAGATGCCTGCACCACAAGAAACTTTGGGATATTTTTTTAATTGGAAGTCCCTAAGTCTCATTTAGTAGCAATAACGAGGATATTGTCAGAAATATATAAGTAGGTGAACAGAAAAATTTAAAGGTATGTAAAGAAAAGTAAAATCACTCAAAACTCTCTTCCTGTTCCCTGTTCCCTTGCCCCAACGACAATTTTTAACGCCCACCTACTTACCCTATCTAGGGCTTGCTGAAAAAGTCGTATTTAAGCCAGACCAAGAATCAATTAGCAATGC
>JBAXRM010000207.1:0-7933 GCA_037131225.1 Nostocales cyanobacterium ELA583
TTGGGTTATGGATAATTCCGAAAATTCAAAAAACACCTGCGGAATGTGGGATAAATGGGTGTAAAACGTGATTGGTTTCTGAAATTAAAGATGTGCCTATAGGTTGTTCTCCTAAATATAGTTCTTGAATACGTTTTTGTAATAACTTTTTCACATCTTTATTAACTATTTTAATCAAACAATGGCTAAACCTTTTAAGTGGAAATACACAGGTAAAGTTCTGGCTATTTAATGGTCATTTTATTTACGCCGCAGTGTACTATTATTACGATGTCTCCTTTCTACTACCCACAAAACATTACTAATTTCTAGCCAGAAAAATGCAGGTACTAATGCCTGATTTTGTCGAATTATGATTTCATAAACTGCCTCAGCATAGATATTATTTTCATCTTCCAGACACCAATTAATCGCCACAGAACAATCTAAAACATCTAAAACAAATAGCATTCAAATTATCTTCTTAATTCTCTAGCTTCACTGATTGATAAATTACCTAATGAAATTCCCGGTTTCAATTCCTTGAGTTTCGCTTTGATTTCTAATAATTCTTGTTGATTATTTCCTGTCCAACTTTCCATTATTTCAGTCATATTGTTATCTATAGACTGAGAATGAATTTTAATTTGCTGCAACATTAAATCTGCTTTACGCTGAATTATATCATATGCAAATAATTTAACTTCTTCTGTTTCTGCTACTGTTAACTGTTGTAAAATTGATTTGACTTCTGCTTGTAAAGAATTACCATGCTTTTGAGCGCGAGATTTTAGCCACTCGATAATATTTGGATCTAAGTTATCTAAAATAATTGGATTCATAAGCATTAAGTTCCATGAGGGAAAACCATCAAAGGACGGGGTTTCCCCGTCCCTACATCATAAATTATTTGGCTGGGGGTAAAGTTCCACCACTAGCAGCCGGGGGTTCAGTGTAATCGCAAAAGATATTCACCCCTATTTTGAGGATATATAAAACTATCACAGTGGCGATCGCAGGATCAAGAGGTAAACCACTGGATGAAGCTAAACCCACTAAGGAAACTATTACACCTGTCAGTAAGGGAGAACTGCCAGGATTTTTGGTGTATTCTTTGATTTGACCACGAAACCCATCATCACCACAAAGTTCATTTCGCAAGGCTTTGAGGGTGATTTGTAAAAGTGATTTACCTTCCACTAAGGTAGCTTGACCATTTTTTTCTTGCCATAAATCTTGAAAAGCCGTTTCCATGTCGCCATTGTGCTTTTCTAAATGATCCATTGCTTCCAGTCCGGGGGTATAATCGGGCATTAATTCCCGCATAGCTTTGATTTCATTGTTAGTTATTTGCATAGCTAATTTAGGTTGTTTACGTAGTAGTATCAAAATAAACTACATTATGGACAGGGATTATTCATTCCGTATTTAGTGTACCAATTACCAATTACCAATCATGAATCTTTCATCCTTAAAATTTCTTCGCAGTTTACGTAAAGATAACCACCAATTTGCCGTAATTGGCTTAGGTCGTTTTGGTCGTTCTGTCTGTTCAACATTGCATAATCTAGGTTATCAAGTGTTAGCTACAGATATTGATGAAAAACGGGTTTCCGAAGCCTTAAATGAAGAAATAGTTGGTCATGCTTTGCAACTAGATTCAACCGAACCAGCAGCACTAAAAGAAGCCGGAATTTTTGAATTTGATACCGTAATTATAGCTATTGGCAACTATGTTCAGGAAAGTATTATTACTACTCTCAATGTCAAAGAAGGTGGTGTACCTCATGTGGTTGCAAAAGCCTCTAGTGAAGTTCACCGCAAATTATTAAATCGAGTGGGGGCAGATCATGTAGTATTTCCTGAATATGAAGCTGGTTGTGCATTAGCACGCACATTGACTAAACCGGGAATTTTAGAAAGATTTGATCTTGACCCAGATAACAGTATTGTGGAGTTAATTGTCCCTGATGAATTTCATGGAAAAACCATTGCTGAACTTCAACTTCGTAACCGCTATGGTTTAAATATGTTGGCCGTAAGTCATGATAATAAATTTATCATTAATCCCGAACCAACTAAACGTTTAGAAAAAGGTTCTGCAATGGTAGTAATTGGCTGTAATAAAGATATTAATCGGTTGCCAATATAGGGAATAATTGACAATTATTTTGGATTTGTTATCTGTTTCTTAGGTGTCAAGTTAGTTTCTACAGATTTCGGCGTATTTACAGGTGCTGCTTCTACAGGTGGAAGAGTTGCGGGTGCTTGTTCAACTGGTGGAGTAGTAATTGCTGTTGTACTACCTGATGGATTTACTGGTGATTTCTTGGGATCTAAAACCTGAGCAATTTGCTGTATCATTTGTTCAGTTTTGGCAAGTTGCTCAGTATTTCCCTGAGTTGTATATTGTTGACGAGCGAGTCTTAATGCTTGAGCGGAATCCTGCCAAGCTCCTTGATTATACAAAGCTACTCCTAAATTATACTGAGCAGAGGTATTTTTGGGATTTTGACGAATTGCTTCTTTATAAATACTAATTGCTTCGGAAATTTTGCCTTGATTTACTAAAAGACTACCCAAATTATTGTAAGCTACAGCATTTTCAGGATCTATTTTCAAAACTTCCCGATAGGCAGAAATTGCTGGTTCTACTTGACCTTCTTGTTGTTGAACAATGGCTAAATTAAAGTAAGCATCTTTATTATTTCTATCTAAATTAATTGCTTGTTCATAAGCAGCAATAGCATCCTGACGCTGTTCTTGTTCATAGAATAAAACTCCCAAATTATAATGGGCATTAGCTAGGGTAGGAGTTACTACTAAAGCTTGACGATAAGCTGTAATAGCTGCTTCTTTTTGTCCCTGTTTTTGTAAACCTACACCCAGATTATAATAGGCTTCTCCCAAATTGGGATTTAATCTGATTGCTTCTCCAAATTCTTGGATAGCTAAATCTAGACGATTTTGTTGTAATAAAATATTCCCTAAATAATTTCGCGCTGTACCAATATTAGGATCTCGCTCTAATGCCTTCCGAAAAGCCATTTCTGAACCCTGAAAGTCTTGACGATTATAAAGTGTCACTCCCTGCTGAAAAGATATAGCTGCGTCTAAATCTTGAGAAACAACTTCTGCTGCTAACAGTTTGCTATGGGGAGAATTAATAGTTGCGGGTAAGGTGAAAATTAAAAATGCTGAAGAAGTAGAGACAATTACCGTTAATGCTTGTTTAGATATAGCCTTGATTGGGTTTAGGCACTGATAGTTATGATATTTTTGATACATGACTGACCACCCTTTAGTTATACTGAGTCTAATCTCAAATTAGATTATCCATCACTTCATCAAAAATTCATAATTGACAATTGAAAAATTCATAATTTAATACTTTTCCCTTCTGGTAAGATCACCATGGCATCCCCGAAAGAATAAAATCGGTATTCAGCAGTAATAGCTTGTTGGTAAATATTCAATAATCTTTCTCTACCAATCAAAGCACTAACCAGCATCAATAAACTAGAACGGGGTAAATGAAAATTGGTGATTAAACCCTCCACAACTTGCCATTTATACCCAGGAGAAATAAACAAATTGGTCTTCCCCACATAAGGCTGTAAATCCCCCGCTTGTGCTGCACCTTCTAAAGCCCTGACCGCTGTTGTCCCCACTGCAATAATGCGTCCACCAGCAGCCTGAGTAGCCCGAATTTGCTCAACGGTATCAGCAGAAACTTCAATCCATTCTTCGTGCATGGCATGGGTTGTAATATCTTCTACTTCTACTGGTCGGAAAGTACCAACACCAACATGAAGAGTAATAAAAGCTTGATCAATCCCACAACTACGCAGTTTTTCTAGTAATTCTGGTGTGAAATGTAACCCTGCCGTTGGTGCGGCGATCGCTCCTTGAACAGCCGCATAGACAGTTTGATATTGTTCATCCGCAGCGGTAGAAGTTGTAATATAAGGAGGGAGGGGAATTTCTCCAAATTTATCTAACACCTGCACTAAAGGAACTTCTGGCGGCAAATCAAACTGTAATAACCTGCCTCCAGTTTCTGGATCTGATTCTACAACAGTCGCCCTCAATTCCTGTTGTTTTCCATCTGCCTCAGTTGTAAAAATAAGCTCACTACCCACCTTAAACCGCTTACCAGGTTTCACTAAAGCCAACCAGCAATTATGTCTTCGTTCCTCCAATAGCAACACCTCTACCTCCGCACCCGTAGACTTACAGCCATATAACCGAGCGGAAATTACTTTTGTGTTATTCATTACTAGTAAATCTCCCGGTTTAAGCAGTTCCGATAAATCACGGAAAACGTGATGTAAAGGCGGTATGGTTTGAGCCGTTTCGGGAGAATTTACCACCAATAACCGCGAACTATCTCTAGGAACAGCAGGGTTTTGGGCAATTAATTCTGGTGGAAGTTCGTAGTCATAACCAGATAACGAACAATCTAAATTTATATCTTCCATAGTTATTGGTCAGTTGTCAGGGGCAAAATTTCTATTACTTATTACTTGTTACAAAAGAAGGGAACAGGGAACAGCACTTCGACACCGCTCAGTGACCGTGTCATTATTTCAATCTCATGTTTTAAACATGAGTTTTTCCTGCGATGCACTGAGCTTGTCGAAGTGTTCCCTGTTGCCCGTTCCCTGTTCCCTCTGAATTGTTATTTATTACCCATTTTAAATAATTGGGTAAATCTCCCCATAGAAAGACGGGTATTCTTACCCTACCGGGAACTCCACTCCATTCACGAAGATAGATAGGTATAACCAAATATATATAATCTCACAACATGATGGAATACTTGTACTATCTAGGCAACGCCAGCCTGACTCTAAGAATCATTCAATACTTACATGGTAAACCGCAACTTCCCGTTTCCTTTGTTACCGTAATTCATCAAATTGATGGTTGGATAGTGAGAATCAAATTCAAAGAAACAGTCTCAGATCAACAAGATGGTGATTTTCGAGCTTTTCTCAATGAATTGGGAATCAGCTATCAGCCGGCAATGAGAATCCAAATGGCAATGTGGAGTTTGGAAGCTGGACAAGTGCCCGTAGATGTAATGCGTCGTTATCAAGTAGCGGTTGTTTCTCATGGTAGCCCTGAAAGAGAAGAAATTGAAGCATTTAGACAACAGTTTGTTCGCGGTTTAGGCTATTGTCCGGAAACTCTCGCTTAAGCAATTTAAAATTTTTTACGTAGTGTGAAGAAGTAAAAAATAATTATAGCTCATTTTTATTGTTGATCAAAAGCTGATTCAATGTATTGTTTCAGCTTAAACTCATATCCAGATACAGATAAACGCTCTAAAAATTCTTCAGCAATGATTGTTTTAGTTGCTAGTTGATAGTGAACAAGAGCTACATCAAAGCGACAGGAATAATCAGCTTTTTGGGGATATTCAGATAAAAATATTTCGGCTGTTCGCCAGATTTTCGCTTGTTTTTGGGGATTAACGGCATTTTTTCCGTCTTCATCCCAATTACCAGAACTGCGGGTTTTCACCTCTACAAATGCCAGCATTGTGTCTTGGTATTGGGCAATAATATCAATTTCGCCCCAACGACAGCAAAAGCGACGATGCAGAATTTTCCAACCTGTAGTTTGTAACCATTTGGCTACTAGATCTTCACCTATGTTACCAATATCTGCATAATTAAATGGAGAAGGATTAGACATTCGTTCACAATACCATGAATACTAGCAATCGCAATTGGACAACTATACTCAGTTTATTACTTTGGGTGATCATTTCCATCACGGCTTTAGCAGGTTTTATGCCTTCTGCTATGGCGCTGGAATATAACAAAGAAATTCTCGTTAGATCTGATTTTTCTGGTCGCGATTTAACAGATTCCAGTTTTACTAAAGCAAATCTTCGCTCCAGTAATTTTAGTAATGCTAATTTAAGTGGTGTTAGCTTCTTTGCCGCCAATCTAGAATCAGCAAATTTACAGGGAGCTAACTTAACTAATGCTACATTAGATTCCGCACGTCTCATTAAAGCTGATTTAACCAATGCCAATTTGGAAGGGGCATTTGCCGCTAATGCCAGATTTGATGGTGCTATAATTAGCGGAGCAGATTTTACTGATATATTACTACGTCGAGATGAACAAAAGAAACTTTGTAAACTAGCTCAAGGTACTAATCCCGTAACAGGTAGACAGACAAGAGAAACCTTATATTGTCCTTAAAGGTTGCTATATCCAGATCCCCAATTGCTCAAAAAAGTTAGGGATCTATAGAAATCCTCAATGATTTCCCAAAAATATTTATTAGTAGGGTGGGCAATGCCCTCTTAAGGTAGATTTTACCAAATAATTCCCACTCTACATATATTTTAGAAGTCAAATATTATTTCTATATATCCTCAGCAATTCAATAAATACTGGAGAAAATAGCAGATGCTAAAACCGATAAAAATTTGTCTGAACCTTTTTCAATCAAAGCTGTCACGATACATAACTACCTGGGTATTTACTAGTATTGTTGTTATTGAAATTGCAATTTTAATACCGTCTTATTTTCGACGGCAAGATGAGTTACTTTTGAATTTAGAAACTGTTTCTAATGAAGTTTTTTCATCCTTAGTTGATCGTATTCAACAAGGAGCAGATTCTCCAGAAATTCTCTACATGACAAGTCGCAAACTTAAACCTGGTTCTGTAATTTTAGGTGGAGCGATTTATCAAACTAATGGCAATTTGGTGGGAACATTCGGAGAAAAACCTACTATTTCCTATAGTCATCTCGATAAACAAAAAATAACGCGGGTACAAAGTAAAAATGGTACACGCTATGATGTGGCTTGGCCTGCTTCTAGGTTTGCAGGAAAATATGTATTAATTATTTGTCATAATTCTGTTGCTGTGAAAGAGGAATTATTTGCTTTTTCTTTGAGGATAGCAGGTTTAATATTTATTATTTCAGTATTTGTGACTCTAACCACTACATTAACTTTAGGAATAACAGTAATTAGACCAATTTTACAGTTGCGGGATGATTTGATCATAGCGGGAGAAGCTATTACTAATGATAGTGATACTCCGATTTTTTCTACGATGCCTAAAGAACGTCAGGATGAAATGGGTGAGGTAATATTAGCATTTTACCAAATGTTTGCCAGAGTTAAACAAGAAATCTATGAACGGCAACAAGTAGAAGTCTGTTTACGTCATGAACAAGAAAAATCAGAGCAGTTGTTGTTAAATATTTTGCCCACAGAAATAGCTCAACAATTAAAACAGCAACAAAGTGCGATCGCAAATCGGTTTGATGAAGTGACAATTCTTTTTGCTGATCTTGTCAACTTTACAGAATTAGCTACTCAAATTTCACCCATAGAATTAGTTAACTCTTTAAATCAGATTTTTTCCAGTTTTGACAGATTAGCAGAAACCTACGGTTTAGAAAAAATCAAAACTATTGGTGATGCTTATATGGTAGTCGGTGGTTTACCTAATCCCCATCCAAATAATGCTGTAGCTGTCGCTAAAATGGCGCTAGATATGCAGCAAGAAATTACTAAATTTAAAGCCGTTACAGGTGAAACTTTTCAAATCCGCATTGGCATCAATACAGGTTCTGTCGTTGCTGGAGTAATCGGCTTAAAAAAGTTCAGTTATGATTTATGGGGAGACGCAGTAAATCTAGCCAGTCGCATGGAATCTCATGGGATTCCCGGGAAAATTCAAGTCTCAGAAGTTACTTATTTATTAATTAAAGATGAATTTCAATTAGAAGAACGGGGCATAATTAAAGTTAAGGGAAGAGGAGAATTAACTACTTATTTTTTAATTTCTTGATTATATACAGCACTTTGCTATCAATATTCAAGTATTATAACAAATTTTTCAGAATAATTGTCTAAATACAGCAATTCTCATTTTGAAAAAAATAAGATAAAATTCTCTTAATTTAAGTGGAA
>JBAXRM010000208.1:0-7714 GCA_037131225.1 Nostocales cyanobacterium ELA583
GTACGGCATTTTTTACATTAGTCAGTGGTTAATGGTAATAATTCTTGCCTCCTGTTCTCTGTTGAAAACTATTTTGAAAATTGTTGTCTAAGGTACTTGCCAAATAATTTAAATAGTGATAAATTAGATTTGTGTGTGAGGAGCAAGTTTAAAAAACGTCTGGGGTGGAAACACGGCAACACTCCCAGGCGTTTTTTAATGGGAATAAAAATTTTCTAACAATCAATAATCAGCACAAAAGTAGAGACGTTGCATAAAACGTCTCTACTTTATAATTGAAAATATATTTTCCTGAAAACCAAATGCTCGCTTCATCTGCAAAATATAGAATTCCCGAAATCTTTCTGTGATAATCTCATATTTTGGCAATTTGGCAGATAACTATTTTAGTTTCCAGCTTTAATAGAATATCAACAGGGTTAGAGAAAAAGTTAAGAAGTTATTGATGTAGGGACTACCCCAGTGCTAGAGACTTCTAGACCAGATGATCAGCCATAGGTACGGTGCTGTCAAACTCAGAAAAATATTGCACTACTCAAATCATAGCCACAGCTAACAGCCATTGACTAACAATCACACAGAAAATATAGATTAATCAAACTCACCAATTGTCTCATGAACAAACGGATCTATTCAGTACAAAATTGAAATGTACGAGTACGAATTAACTTAAAAATAGTTAGACTGTGAAAAAAGATGGAAAATTAATAATTTAGTTCTTAATCGCGCAGCATTTGGGAAATAATGGCATCGGCCTGTAATCTCTTGTAAGTCAAGTGAACTAGGTTAGCTTCATCTGATTGTCCACAAACGTAGCAAGCCAGGCTTAAAGCATCTAATAACATTAATGTGGTAATGCCATCTGCTGCCAAAGAAGATATATATTTGGAAACACCTTTCGCACAGGTTTCTGCTGGCATCAGTACCATTAGTAACCGTAAACAATCTGCTGATGCCATCATACCATCCAACTCATGAGTCTCTGTGGCTAATTGAACAATACCCAAGACGATTTGATTGGGGGAAATACCTTCTTTCATCAATAGGCTAAAGAAGGATGTTAAATGACATGGGGTGCTGTGATCAAGTTTAATATTCATAGTGCTTATTAAAATCAGTGTAACAATAATCGCAGATTTTTTGACTAATCCGGAAAAATCTCCAAAAGTTTTTTGGTTTTTTTCAGGATTTTTACGTGAGATTCTAGAACCTTCTCGCAGATAGCACCCCCATTTGTCAACTTGAGTTTTAATCAATCGCTGTAAATTAGACAACGCATGAGTTACCTCATAGTTCCGTATCCTTTGATGCTATAAACAAGTAGATTGTTCCTTTTCCATCATTTTTACATTTTTTAACTCTCAACTAGTGAGTAATTTTTGCGCTATCCCAAATAAACGGTTTTTGATGATCTATTTTTAATCAAATTAGTAGCTTATGTAACCGACAGTAGGCATTGGATGATGTACGATGAATTAGTTACTGAATTACAGTATAAATAAAGTAATCATTCAAAGTAGCTAAAAAGCTAATCAGACCAGCTTTTTGAGTTTTGATTTCCATTTTAGCCGACTTGGCTTGTGTTTTTGCATCATCAATGGGACACATTAGATATTCGATTTGAGAATCTTTATCTAGTGTTGGTATCTCATGAGGGTAAACGTGACCTACATTTAATGGTTCTGGATGTAAACGCCTGAAACCGGGAAGAAATAATTGAGAAATTAACCAAGCTTTACCTGTGCAACAATAACTTTAAGATATTTCACTGCAACTGTCATGGCTGTGATCTTCATCAATAACCTATCATGTTCTGGCATTTTGGCATTTCGACTGGGGACGATAGGCAAAGAAGATGCGTTTCCTGTTCCTTGCTATAGTAGATTGAAGCAGTGAGTATATTTTTAGCAAAAAATCTTTATGGCAAGCTACTTAGAAACCCAATCTCCAGATGAGTTACTGGATGAACTTATTGAAGAAACCACAGCCCCAAACCATGTGGAAGTGATTGAAAATGTCATTGATACCCTAGCACAAGATCAAAGTGCAATGGTTAGTCATAGTGCTGAAGGTGGATACCTGTGGAAATTCCAGTATGGCAGTGTAGAAGTATTTGTGCAGTTGACGGGAACTACTGATGAAGATACGATTACCGTCTGGGCGGCGGTGCTAAAGTTGCCGGCTAAAGATGAAGCAAAATTGACACGATATCTCTTAGAATTGAATTGTGTGAGTACCTTTGAAGCCCGTTTTGGGATTATTGACAATCAAGTGGTGGTGATTTCTACACGCACCTTAGCTGAGTTGTCTCCGGGGGAAGTTTCTCGGATCATTACTATCGTTGCTACTATTGCTGATGATAATGATGAATATCTGCAATCTGAGTTTGGTGCAGTTTAAACAATTTTAGATTAGGGATGTGATATTTAATGCCTGATCAGCAGGTGTGGCGACTTATTCCGATTTTAGCAGCTGCTGGTGATGTTCAGATGGCTATAGACCGCTGGTTATTGACACAGCATGAGTCGGGGAAACATCCGCCTACTTTACGTTTTTATACTTGGTCGCCACCCGCAATTTCTTTAGGTTATCATCAACGACACTATCCCGAATTTTGGCAAAATTTAATTTGGAACGGTGAAAAATTGGATTTGGTACGTCGTCCTACAGGTGGGAGAGCAGTTTTGCATCAAGGTGATTTAACTTACTCTGTAGTGACATCTGGACTAGGGGGAAATCGGTTAGATGTGTACGGGAAAATTTGTGAGTTTTTGATTCAAGGATGGCGATCGCTCGGTATAGAGTTGTACTATGGCCAAGCTGGGCGCGGTTATATTCACAATCCTAATTGTTTTGGGACAGCAACAGGTGCAGATTTAATTTTAGCAGACGGTTCTAAACTCATTGGTAGCGCCCAACTACGGAAAGGTGACGCAGTTCTTCAACATGGTTCTATGCGATTAAACCCAGATGCAGATTTATTTGCAAAAGTATTTAATCAAGAGTCTTTTAAACCTATAGAATTTTCGGAAACTATCAATCAAGAAACAATAATTCAGGCTTTAATAGCCGCAGCTTGTGATTGTTTTTCTATGGAAATAGAGGTAAAACCTCTATCTCAAGATGAGTGGGATGAAATATCTAACAATTAAAAATTAAAAAATGTAGAGACTTTCCATGGAACGTCTCTACAAATCCTTTTATTAGTTTTTATCTTTGGTATGATGTTTACTTTTAGGATGTTCTTGTTTTACTTGGAGTTCATACCATTCATTTAAACAATATTCAGACCAACAAAAACAATATTCATTCCAACAAAAATCACATAATCCCTGTTCTTTGATTTTATTATTATTTGTTGCTTTTTGCAGTAAACAAGTACGTGGACAGTGGATGTAATTATTCATGATTTTATCTCTGATAAATTAATACAGCAAATCGCTGATAGAGGATGCGCGGATATGAATAGCAAAGCTTTTGTTAGTGATCAATAAATATCAAGGATAGAAAAAGGATATTCATAAACATAAATTAATGAATTGTCTAAAATATGATACATATAAATCCCGCTTTATGGTGGAATTTATTTAATATATGTATAAAAATTTTCCATAAAAACACAACTATTCCTGTGAACTATATTAATTGTTAGCACGATTAAACTCATATTATTCCTGATTTAACCCCTATTTATTATTTAGCTACATATAACAGTTTGGTCAAAAGTGCTTGTGAAGGAAATTTAGTCATTGGTGGTAAAGTGATTAATTTAAAAGATTTACGATATTTGATGTCTAAATCTAAGATTTTAAACAATTGTAGGTTATTAGAAAGGTTAGGATTAGTTATTAGTAATTATGATTTGAATGATGAAAAAAATACCGAACTAAAACTGAAAGAATATAAAAGTTATGTTTTTTATTTAGTTAAAAGTCAGATTTGTTTAAGTACACAAGTTATTGTCCAAAAAACTAACTATTGTTTTCCTGAATTAAGTGAATCTAAGATAGAAGCTTTAATTCAACAATTATGTTGGCAAAAAAAGCTGAAAGTTATTGATACTAAAGCACCTTTAGAGTCTCAATTAGTTTGTTTGGCAAGGAAGACAAGTTGATTTTGGATGATTTTGCGTCAACTGCAAAGGAGGATATTTCACCCCCAGATGCAGAGGAAGAAAAGGTTATTTTATGAACAGTCAGGTTACTTGACTTTTAATAGCGTTGATAATTTCAGCTTTTTTCTTTCCCTTTGCTACTTTGATATTTTTTTGTTTTGCAAATTCTAATAGTTCATTTTTAGTCATGTTGTCAAGATTTTTGTTAACAGTTATTGTAGAACTATTTGTATTTATTTGCTGATTTTGACTATTCTGAATTTTTTCAATAGATGTGAAAATTTGATCAACTTTTTGGTGAAGATGACTATCAAAATTTGCAAATTTTTCAATGTCCGTACTAACTTGATTCAAGTGCTTATTAACAGATTCTAATTGCGAAAATAGTTGGTTTACTCTGTTAGAAATTGGTTTCAGTTTTTGCTCAAATAATTCACTAATATCAATTTCTTCATTTAGTGATTTGACTGATTTTTCAGGAGCATCTAACCCTTTAAGAATTGCAATTTGATTTAATACTACATCCTCTTTTTCAGAGTGGATAATAAAGGCATTAACAATTTCTCCCTTATTGGGATTTTTTTCTCTGGCTCTCATAGCAGCGTAGTATTCAAAATGTCCATCAACTACTTCATATTTTTCAAAACCAATCTTTTTGAGTACCAATGGTTTTAATATTCCACCAGACTCTAATATTAGATCAGCAAGAATGTCTAAATCTGCTTCTTCAAAGTTAGAACGAGGAACGCTTGAACTCACACCTTCAATTTCTACAATTAAAAAGTTAGTCATTATTACATCTCCATTTTTCTGATGACTTCTATAGCTAGAGCCTCAAACTCAACCGCAGATGGACTTGCAGATGATTCATTTTTGGCAAAATCAAAAATTGATTTAGGATCAGGGATTTCTAGATTTCCTACAATTAAATTTTTGTTAATACAATGAGATAAGGCTGCTCTTTCTGTAATCATATTATCCATCAATGGAAGTCCATAACGTTCTGGAATTAAATCTCTATGACGTGGAAATGAATGTTTCAGGTATTGATTATTGCTAGAAATTTTTGATGGCAGAACACCCATAATTTCAATAGGTTCTTTCCCCATATTTTCCCTATTTTCGTTAATTTCTGTTTTGATAAAGTTTTTCACACTCAACAAACCTTGGTTAGAGAATGGCTTCAAATCTGAAGGAATAATCAAGTAATCAGCAGCAGTAAGAGAAGCTGAAGCATATAAATCTAATGATGGAGGAGTATCTATGATCACGATGTCATAATTATCATTAACTAATGCTAATTTTTTAGATAGTCTAGTTCTACTGGCACCAAACATTGCTAACTTTGATTGTCGCTCAATTAAGGAAATGTGAGAAGGAATTATATCTACTTCTATTTCATTAAAACTATTTGATTTACGAACGATATCAGGAATAAACAAGTTTGTTTCACCTGCATCTAGTAAATGAAAAACATTGCGTTCTTTTAAATCATCATCATCTTCAAATTGAAATTTTATCAAGCCTGTAGCAAAGGTTGTATTAGCTTGAGCATCTATATCAATCAAGAGAACTTTTTTCCCTTGATTAGTCAATGCTGCTGCTAAGTTCACGGAAACAGTTGTCTTACCAACCCCACCTTTATGATGATAAATTGCGATTGTCTTCATAGAATGCACCCTTTTAGAATCTAAATTTGATACTTGAACTTCTAACTCTTCCTTAAACTGCCTATTTATCAAACTCTCTCTACCAACTAACCCCCTAATTTCCTCTATCTTGACCTCAACATCATTACCAGCACATTGAAAAACCAACTTAACATCATTTCGTAACTTTTGATAAATTCTGATTTCTTTACCATTAGTTAACAACCCATAGCGGACATTCAAACTGGTTAAATAATGCCGCAGTCGTAAAACATGATGATTTAAATTTTGCTTGGGATTTTTTGCCTCCATAACTACACTTAACGGTGAGTTAGCATCTAACACAAAAGGAATAGCCTGTGCTGAAAATGCTAAAAAGTCTAAACGGATACTACCAAAGGCAACTTCCTGATGCCAAGTATCAGGGGTATACCCTAACTGCGGTAGCAAATATTGAACAATCAGTTTACTTTCAACTTCGCTTTCGTTACGACAAAGTTCAACGTTAAACAGCAAGATTTTTTACCTCTAAGGAATAGTAATTATCCTGAAAATTTAGCTACACGATTAATTGTGTCACAATATGAGCGCGTAAAGTTATAAATTTGACTCAATCTTGTGTAAGAAAAAGTTAAGTAACTTAATAATAATACGTAACTTAGCTCTAAAACAATTGTTCCACATCCCCCAAAAGACTAAAATTAACCAAAGTGAAAATCTATTAGATAATATGAACGCTACCTCAATGGAAAAGCGTCAGTAGGGGAACTCAAAATGGGATATGTAATTGCAACCGCAAACATGAAAGGTGGAGTCGGTAAAACTACCCTCACCGTCAATATAGCTACTTGTTTAGCCAAAAATCACGGAAAAAAGGTTCTTGTCTTAGATTTAGACAGTCAAATCAGTGCCACACTGAGCTTAATGTCACCAGTAGATTTTGCCAAACGTCGCAAACACAGAAAGACATTTAGATATTTACTAGATCAAATTATCAATCCTGAACCAGAAGCAAAATTTACAATTGAGGACATCATTCAACCTCAAATTTGTAATCTGCCTGGATTGAATTTACTACCCGGAGATATAGATTTATATGATGAATTTGTTGTTTCGGAAATGCTGCATAATCAATCAGTAGCATTGGGAGAGCAAGATTTTGAAACTATCTGGAATCGATTTGAAAGAGTTTTAATTAGAGATATTTTACAACCAGTACGGGATGAATACGATTTTATTTTGTTAGATTGCGCTCCCGGTTACAATCTGTTAACTCGTAGTGCTTTAGCTACAAGTGATTTCTATATTCTCCCAGCCAAACCAGAACCCTTATCTGTTGTGGGAATTCAACTTTTAGAAAGACGCATTGGTCAATTAAAAGAAAGTCACGAACACGAAGCTAAGATAGATATTAAAATGTTGGGAATTGTCTTTAGTATGTCCAGTGCAAATCTCCTAAATGGTAGATATTATAAACAGGTAATGCACCGAGTTATTGAAGATTTTGGAGTAGATAAAGTCTGTAAGGTACAAATACCAGTTGATGTTAATGTTGCTAAAGCTGTTGATAGTTTTATGCCCGTTTCTCTACTAAGTCCAAATACAGCAGGTTCTAAGGCATTTATGCAATTAACTCAGGAATTATTGCAGAAATTGTAAATTAATAATACTTGAATTTAAGGGGTTGCTAATAACCTGCGTGGTGAAGCCATATTGAAATATGAAATTAGGAAATTCAACCTTTACAAGCTTAATTTTTTGCGCCTTTGCGTGAGACATATTCATACTTGTACGCAGGGTAAAAAATGCCCATTTTAGGTGGGTTGTGGTGGGCAATGCCCACCTTACTTACTATTTTTCAGAAATCATAAGACCTCTCGGTATGCGGGAAACTCAGTCCCTTTAGGGCTGGGTTACTGACTTTAGCTCATCAACACAGATCAGCAAATAT
>JBAXRM010000209.1:0-7704 GCA_037131225.1 Nostocales cyanobacterium ELA583
CCACAGGCAACAATCCGCGTAGAAGGTGGCGTAGGTGCGATCGCTGATTTCATCTGGTTAGATAAAAATGCCAACGGTATTCAAGACACTGGTGAAACTGGTTTGGCAAATGTCACCGTCAAACTTTATGACAGTACCAATAACCTCATTGCTACAGCCACCACTAATAACACTGGTAATTACAGCTTTAGCAACCTGATAACGGGTGATTACGCTCTGGAAGTTATCGCTCCCGATAGCTACTTCTTCAGCCCTCAAAACCAAGGTACAGACGACAGCCAAGACAGTGACGTAAATGCAATCACTGGCAAAACAGAATTATTCGCTGTCAATGCAGGTAATAATCAAACATGGGATGCAGGGTTGTATCAATTAGCGAGTCTTACAGGTACAACATGGAACGATCAGGATGGAGATGGTACAAAGGATTCCAATGAAGCAAGTCTGTCAGGTTGGACAGTTTACCTAGACAGCAACAATAACAACCTATTGGATGCAGGTGAAACCTCAACTCAAAGCGATAGTAACGGTAACTATAGTTTTAGTAACCTGCGTCCTAACACTTATACAGTGGCTCAAATTGTCCAAGATGGTTGGAAACAAACTGCCCCAATCCTGAATATCACCACCACAGCGTCAGACATTCCGTTATCTATCCCCACCCTTGAACTGCTTTCATCTTCAGACAGTCAAGTTCAACTCAATTTTAATGTTGGGAATTATACTGTTAAAGAAGATGGAACAGGCATTACCGAAATTTGGGTAACTCGGACTGGTAACACCAGTAATGCAGTCAGTGCAACTCTGAGCCTAATTGATGGTACTGCCCAAGGCTGTAGTTGTGCGCCAACTTCAGTTAATAATGATTTCAACAATACAGCTATTAATGTTGTCTTTGCAGCCAATGAAACGAATAAGCTAATATCAGTTGAAAATGCTTTACTCGGCAATCCCAATGCTATTCGGATTCGCAATGATAGTAAGGTAGAAGGAAGTGAAACCTTTACCATTAAACTCTCTAATGCGACGGGTGGGGCGATTATTGGCAATCAAGATGTAGCCACAGTCACGATTCTTGATGATGAATCTCCCTCGGTGATATCACCTTTAGAAAATGCTGGTACAACGGTTTCCACTGCTGAGAATACCAAAGCTATCTCCTTAATCGCCCTAGATCAACTTTGGCAGGATTCCCGCTTTGTTGACATTAAGGGACAAGGTTATAGTTCCGTAATTATTGATACGGGTATTGATTTAGATAATTCCTTATTTGGCGCGGATGCTAATAATGATGGCGTTGCCGATAAAATTGTCTATCAATACGACTTTGCCAATAACGACAATAATGCCAGTGATAAAAATAATCATGGTTCTAATGTTGCCAGTATTGTCTCCTCTGTTGCACCTGAAGCAAATCTGATTGCCCTCAAGGTCTTTAAAGATAGTGGTTCTGGTTCATTCTCTGACCTAGAGGAAGCCTTACAATGGGTTAATCAAAATGCCAATAAATATAACATTGCATCGGTTAACCTCTCATTAGGAGATAGCCAAAATTGGAACACAGGCAACCCCCGTTATGGTATTGGTGATGAGTTAGCAGCGATCGCATCCCAAAACATTATCATCGCCGCAGCCGCAGGTAACAGCTTCTATCAATTTAATAGCAACCCAGGACTAGCCTATCCCGCCGCCGATCCCAATACCATCTCTGTTGGTGCAATCTGGGCAGATAATTTTGGGACAAATAAATCTTTTAGCGGTGGTGCGATTGACTACACCACAGGTTCAGACCAAATTGCCAGTTTCACCCAACGTAGCACCGACCAGTTAGATGTTTTTGCCCCAGGTATCTTTATTACAGGTGCTAATGCGACAGGTGGCACTCAATCAATGGGCGGTACATCCCAAGCTACTCCCTTCATTTCGGGTATTGCGGTACTGGCACAAGAAATTGCCCAGGAAAAACTCGGTCGGAAAATTACTCCCGGTGAGTTCCGCAGTTTGCTAGACAATACAAGTGTCTTAATTAACGATGGTGATAACGAAAATGATAATGTTACCAATACTGGACTCAATTTTCCCAGAGTAAATGCACTTGCCCTCGCAGAAGGAATCCTCAAGCTGAACAGCCAAGTTGCGAGTACAGACAGTTCCAACTCAAACACCAATTCCACTAACGATCCACTTTACTTACCGAATGGTTCAGTTAAATTAACTCATACAGTCACCCTCACCTCTGGACAAACTGCCACAGATATTAACTTTGGCAACCAAATTCTCAATAATGCGCCAACTGTAGGTAATGCGATCGCCGATCAAACAACTAACGAAGATCAAGCTTTTAGTTTCCAAATTCCCACCAACACCTTCGCAGATATTGACGCAGGTGATGTTCTGACCTATTCAGCAACCTTAGAAAATGGTAATGCTTTACCAAGCTGGTTGACTTTTAATTCTGGAACTCGCACCTTTAGCGGTACTCCAACTAATGATAATGTAGGGAATTTGAATGTTAAAGCGATCGCAATAGATAAAGCCGGAGCAAATGTTAGTGATATCTTTGTAATTACCGTTGAAAATGTCAACGATGCACCGATTCTAAATAGTGCGATCGCAGATCAAAACGCCAAACAAGGTAACGCTTTCAGTTTCCAAATTCCCACCAACACCTTCACAGATATTGATGCTGGTGATGTTCTCACTTATTCAGCAACATTAGAAAATGGTAATGCTTTACCAAGTTGGTTAACCTTTAATCCCACAACTCGCACCTTTAGCGGGACTCCCACTAATGACAATGTAGGGAATTTGAATGTTAAGGCGATCGCTACAGATAAAGCTGGAGCATCTGTTAATGATATCTTTGTAATTGCAGTTGAAAATGTCAACGATGCACCGATTTTGAGTAATGCGATCGCTGATCAAAATGCCAAACAAGGAACTCCGTTCAACTTCCAAATTCCCAGCAACACCTTCACAGATATTGATGCTGGAGATGTTCTTACTTATTCCGCAACCTTAGAAAATGGTAATGCTTTACCAAGTTGGTTAACCTTTAATCCCACCACTCGCACCTTCTCCGGTACTCCCAATAATGATAATGTGGGTAGTTTGAATGTTAATGCGATCGCTACAGATAAAGCCGGAACATCTGCTAATGATATTTTTGCGATCGCAGTCGAAAAAATCATTGACAACAAACCCGCAACTGTAGGCACTCCAGGAGATGATAAATTAATTGCCACTCCTGGTAGTCAACTCGATGGTCAAAACAATATTGTATTTACAGGTGCAGGTAAAGACGAGGTAGACCTGTCCACTGTATTTGCTTTTCCCAACTCAGGTAACAATATCGTTGATCTGGGTAGCGGTGAAGATACTATCTTTGTGAATAAAGGCGATCGCGCTTTCGGTAGTGATGGTAATGACTACTTTGATGCTAGAGATGGCCAAGGTGGTAACCGGATGTCCGGTGGTATGGGTAATGATACCTTCTGGTTGGGTAGCAATGACCGGGCTTTAGGTGGTGATGGTAACGATATCTTTAGAGTTAGTCTTGGTGGTGGTAACTTAATTTCCGGTGGTGCTGGCGCCGACCAATTCTGGATTGTCAATGCTGAATTACCCAAAGCTGCTAATACCATTCTTGACTTCCAACTTGGTACTGATGTCATTGGGATTAGTGGTGCTGTTAGCTTAGGCATTACCTCATCTACACTCAAGTTAAATCAAGTTGGTGGTGATACAGCGATTAGTTTCAATAATCAAACTTTAGCTACTCTGACTAGTATTCAAGCCAGTAGTTTGAATTTGACAGATTCTAAACAGTTTGTCTTTGCTTAGAATATATATATAATTCGCTCTTTATGGGTTTAGCACAATGCGTTAAACCCTGGTAACTTTTGTGTCCTCTTGACTCCTTTACTCTGTCACCATCCTAATTTTTCTAACACAGGTTTTGTAGACACAATGTGTCTGTTTAAACCCAATTCTTTGGGACTGACACCTAAAGCTAAAGCAATCAATTGGGGTAGGTGTAAGATTGGTAAACCTAACTTTTCACCAATTACTTTTTCTACCTCTGGTTGACGAGAATCTAAATTCAAATGACACAAAGGACATGGTGTAACAATACAATCAGCCCCATTAGCTAAAGCTTCTTGGATATGATTTCCGGCCATTTGGAAAGATTCTGTTGTTGCATAACTAGATAAAGGCCAACCGCAGCATTGAGTTCTACCACGATAATAAACAGGTGTTGCACCTATTGCCCGAAATACATTCTCCATTGCTTCCGGTGCAAAAGGATCATCATAGGGCATAGATTTTTGAGCGCGAAGCAGATAACAGCCATAAAAAGCTGCACATTTTAATCCACTTAATTTCTTGGTAACACGCTGAGTAATTTCCTCTAAACCGTAATCTGTGACTAAAGCATAAAGAAGATGTTTCACTTCTGTACTCCCCCGATAAGGAGAACAACCTTCTTTTTCTAATAAACCATTAACTTTGTTGAGGTATTCGGGATTTGTTGACTGACATTCTTTTAATCGTTCATCAACATGACCAATTACACCCTGACAAGTGCTGCAATGGGTGAGTAAAGGGAGATTTAAGGATTCTGCTAAAGCGATATTTCTGGCGTTAACGGTATCTTCTAATAGTTGAGAATCTTCTTTAAATGTACCAGAACCACAGCAAGAGGCTTTTTTCAGTTCAACCAGTTCAATACCCAAGGCTTGAGTGAGAGATTGGGTTGATAGATACAGTTCCCGACAAGCTCCTTGAGCTACACAACCTGGATAATAAGCGTATTTTAGCGTTTTAGATAGCATAAAAGTATATTTGCTTGACTGTTTAGAGGTGATTGGGATTTTATTGATTGCTACTTGGGTTATTAAATACTCTATCTCGGATTTTAATCCCCAGTTTTAATGATAGAACCTATACTCAGGTTCACCCTTTCCGATAAGATGTATATGGCCAAAAAAAACTTTGTTCATTTAGAGCAAATCATAGCAACTTGTTAAGGACTTTTATTTATGAGCCAATCCGATATTTTTGAAAAAGTTAAAGCAATTATCGTTGAACAACTTTCTGTTGAAGATCCATCCAAAGTGATTCCAGGAGCTAGTTTTGTTGATGATTTAGGGGCTGATTCCCTAGATACAGTGGAGTTAGTCATGGCCTTAGAAGAAGAATTTGATATCGAAATTCCTGATGAAGCGGCTGAAAAAATTCTCACTGTTCAAGACGCAGTGGATTATATCAGCAATAAAGTTCCTGCATCCGCATAGATAAGTTGTGATTCAGTATTGGCGGGTTTAAAGAAATAATTTAACTGTATCCAGCTTAACTGAATAAACCCGCCTATACATGAGTGTTGAGTGTCCAAACTGTAAGTTTGACTTCCATCACAATCCCAAAATTCCATAATATTGAGCAAACAGTATCCTCTTAACTCAGGATACTTGACTCGGAACTCAGCCCTCTTAATTGTTCAACCTGCTGCTTTTTCGCCATATTTAATGCCATCATGACAGACTATAAACGTAACCGCGTTGTTGTAACAGGTGTGGGCGCGATTACTCCTATTGGTAACACACCATCTGAATATTGGGAAGGATTATTAAGCGGGCGGAATGGGATTGACCATATCACCGCTTTTGATGCCTCTAAACATAATTGTCGCATTGCGGGTGAAGTCAAAAACTTTGATCCAGAGAGTTATTTAGAACGCAAAGAAGCCAAGCGGATGGACCGTTTTGCCCAATTGGGTGTAGCAGCGGCTAAACAAGCTGTTGCTGATTCAGGTTTAATAATTGATGATCTCAACGCTGAACAAGTTGGTGTAATCATCGGTTCTGGTATTGGTGGAATCAAGGTATTAGAAGACCAACAAACCATTTATTTAGATCCAAAACGTGGTCCTAGTCGTTGTAGTCCCTTCATGATTCCCATGATGATCGCCAATATGGCAGCAGGATTAACCGCAATTCATACTGGGGCAAAAGGTCCAAATTCTTGCTCTGTGACAGCTTGTGCGGCTGGTTCTAACTCTATTGGGGATGCTTTTCGGCAGATTCAAAATGGATATGCCAAAGCTATGATTTGTGGTGGCTGTGAAGCCGCAGTGACACCTTTATCAGTAGCGGGGTTTGCGGCTGCTCGCGCCCTATCCTTCCGCAATGATGATCCAGCCCATGCTTGTCGTCCCTTTGATCGTGATCGTGATGGCTTTGTCATGGGTGAAGGAGCAGGAATTTTAATTCTCGAAGAATTAGAACAGGCACTCAGTCGTGGTGCTAGGATTTATGGGGAAATGGTAGGCTATGGGATGACCTGTGATGCTTATCACATGACTGCGCCTGTTCCCGGTGGTTTAGGTGCGGCTAGAGCGATTGAATTAGCTCTAAAAGATGGGAATCTCACACCCGCAATGGTTAGTTACATCAATGCTCATGGAACTAGCACACCAGCCAATGATGTGAATGAAACCGCCGCGATTAAGAAAGCTTTAGGAGATTATGCGTATCAAGTGGCTATCAGTTCTACTAAATCCATGACCGGACATTTGTTAGGTGGTTCTGGTGGAATTGAAGCCGTAGCAACTATTTTAGCGATCGCTCATGATAAAATTCCCCCTACCATCAATATCGAAAATCTTGATCCTGAATGTGATCTAGATTACGTCCCCCACACCAGCCGCACTCAAGTAGTTGATGTAGCCTTATCTAATTCCTTTGGCTTTGGTGGTCATAATGTTACTCTAGCCTTCAAGAAATTTACTCCCTAGCACCGCAGAGCGGAAGTCAAAAGTTAAAAGTCAAAAGTCAAAAGTTTGATGAAGTAGGCTTTTCTTGTATTTTAAATAGTTAATTGATTTCCGCTGTTGTGTACTAGTGGCTTGCTAGTCGGGTAATAGGTGACAGGTAAAGTTAATCACTTAATTACCCATTACCAAGACTTGTATTATCAATCCCTAAATAATTTTGCTCCTGGTTAGCTTTTAAAGAAGTGAACCTGTGGCAAGTATGATAGAGATTATTCCTCGTCGAACCGTTAGTTGAGGATAACCAAATTATCGGCTTTATTCATCACTAAAAACTCAGAAGATCCCGCTTGTCTATTGACAATTGGGAATGGGATGATAAAGAGAGTGGGATCATTTGATAATGAACCCAGCCAGAAAAAGCTAAAAAGACTCCTAACCCATCGTTAACAATAAGAGATTATGGCTGTTGCAACCCAATCCGTCCAAGAACTTTGTATTAATTCGATCCGCTTTTTGGCTGTAGATGCCATAGAAAAATCTAAATCAGGACACCCTGGACTACCGATGGGCGCGGCTCCAATGGCTTTTGTCCTTTGGGATAGCTTCATGCGCTATAATCCCAAAAATCCTCAGTGGTTCAACCGCGATCGCTTTGTTTTGTCCGCTGGTCATGGTTCAATGTTGCAGTATGCCTTACTGTACCTAACAGGCTACGATAGCGTTACCATAGACGACATCAAGCAATTCCGTCAATGGGGTTCTAAGACCCCAGGCCACCCCGAAAACTTTGTCACAGCCGGCGTAGAAGTTACAACAGGCCCCTTGGGTCAAGGTATCGCCAATGCAGTTGGTTTAGCAGTCGCAGAAGCACATTTAGCTGCTAAATTCAACAAACCCGATGCCACAATCGTTGATCATTACACTTATGT
>JBAXRM010000210.1:0-7636 GCA_037131225.1 Nostocales cyanobacterium ELA583
TTTCTTTTCAAAATAGGTTCTACAAAAATACAAACAACAGGTTATCCATATCCATCAAGATTGTGAGAGATATTAGGTTTAGTGAAGTGGAACAGTTTCTTTTCAAAATAGGTTCTACAAAAATACAAACAACAGGTTATCCATATCCATTTTTAAGAACTTGGGTCATTTGATCAGCTTCTGAATAATTTCAGAGATTTCATCTTTACTCCTGTGTTATTTTATGGGCTTATCGCTAATTTCTTAATATAGTAATCATATTTGATTTTTGAACAGATGCGTAGGGTGTGTTAGCGACAGCATAACGCACCATTATTAAAGATTCTGTGCGTTACGGATTTCATCCTATAGCCTGCGTGGCGACAGCCATACGCACCCTACAATACTAATTTTGTTCAAAAATCAAATAGTAATCCTCTAGATACTGAACTGGTTCAAAAAAATTACCCGAATAATATTTTTCCAACAAATCAAAGACTTGATATAGCGGTTTTTGGTTGAGTGAAATATAAGAACCCCACCCCCAACCCCCTCCCCGCAAGCGAGGAGAGGGCTTATGATGTATCTCATTCAAGTGCATACCGCTATAGTGATCTTCTCTAATTGTTTCAATATTCTCATCATGATAAGTGATAAGTAGGTGAGCATTAAAAACTGTCGTTATGAAAAGGCAAAAGGCAAGAGGCAAAAGGCAATAGGGAAGAGGTTTTAGGTAATTTTACTTTTCTTTACACAGATTGGTTTTATTGTGTTCATCTACTTATGTTATAAATATATAATTAGTATTTGCTCAATTTTCTATAGAACCCTTATATTTAGTTTTTTATCATAAAACTCTTTATTACTCAATAATGAATTCTTCTTTCTATCTACTAAAGCTATGTTTACCCCAACTTCATTGTTAAGTTCAGAGAAATTATCAGCGATTTACTTCGCAACGCCAGCTAACGCAAAAGTTAAGAATTGAGAAGCGGTGGGCATAACAATACGTTGGAGCGAATAAAATTGTGATATTTTGGTTATGAGCAAAAGTTTTCCTGCCGCTTAATTCATCCCAATTCAACATCGTATAGGCAGACATCCCAGAGTTTCTCCTTATGCTGACATCACCAGCAATTCTCAGCCTAATTCTTTTTCTCATTATTGTGGGAGCAAGAATCATGGGCTGCGCCATCGTCTTTTTCTGAAAATAACAACGCTGTTCTCGATTCAGTTGTTTTGGTTATGAAGATGCACTTAATAGCTAACCAAGGATTTATACTACTCAAATTAGAGCCTTATAGAGAAGCAATTAAAAGCTTTAAGCAAGGATTAAAAATCAATCCTCATTATCCAGATATTTATTACAGTATTGCTTGCTCTTATACTTTAACAAACAATATAAAACAAGCAATGAAAGCTCTTGAAAAAGCAATCTCTATAATACTGAATACCGAGAAAGAACGAAACTAGATCCTAATTTCCATCAAATTTATAAAGATAGAAGATTCCAAAAATTAATTAATCCTGACCAAAATAAAATCTGAACATCTCTTTTTTATCTTCCTCTATATTTTCTGTCTCTCTATAATTCGTTGAATAAATATCTTAGCAAGCACGCTTATGCCAACAGCATTTCAATGTAAAAATACTAAGCAATAGCTAATACATTTACAGGTACTGCCGAATTTATGAGTGAGAATTTACTTGAGATATACAAATTTGTAAAGTAGTCTTAACAAAATGTTAAATCTTTATGTAATAACAAATTTAAATATATCAATTAACAAAATTTGCAAAATAACTTATTGAATTATTGATATATTGTGGGGTAAGCTACAAATTCCGTGATGTGCAGTTTCTTCTCCCTTGCTCATCCCCTGACTAAACCTGTCTTAGTAGATTTAGTAGGGTATGCAAACTCAAGATGAAAAGATTTTGTATTCCTGGGACGACAAATAACAGCGTTAAATAGTACGTCTGAAAATATGGTAAACAACTTGTTGCAGTAGCAGTTACCGCAACTAAGCTTGTACAATAGTAATACTGCCACCATAGAGTCGTATCGCCCCTAAATATAAGGAAAACTTATAATCTCATTAAGAATGAATTAAGAGTAAGAATGAGAAAAAGTTGTACATAACGTGATTTGATAGTAAAAAGAAAGACTTCTTGGAAGAAAAATATGTCTTACGCGCAAACTAAGACTCAGGCTAAGTCTGGGTATCAAGCTGGGGTTAAAGATTACAGATTAACTTATTACACACCTGACTACACACCTAAAGATACAGATCTTTTAGCAGCATTCCGGATGACTCCCCAACCCGGAGTTCCCCCAGAAGAAGCTGGTGCGGCTGTAGCTGCTGAGTCTTCCACTGGTACATGGACAACAGTATGGACAGACTTGTTGACAGACCTAGATCGCTACAAAGGTCGTTGTTACGATATCGAACAAGTTCCTGGTGAAGATAACCAATATATCTGTTATGTTGCTTATCCTTTGGACTTGTTTGAAGAGGGTTCTATCACCAACGTACTAACCTCCATCGTCGGTAACGTATTTGGTTTTAAAGCTTTGCGGGCGTTACGTTTGGAAGACATTCGTTTCCCTGTAGCTTACATCAAGACTTTCCAAGGACCTCCTCACGGTATTCAAGTTGAACGCGACAAATTGAATAAGTATGGTCGTCCTCTGTTGGGTTGTACAATTAAGCCCAAATTAGGTCTTTCCGCTAAAAACTACGGACGCGCAGTTTACGAATGTTTACGTGGTGGTTTGGACTTCACCAAAGACGACGAAAACATCAACTCTGCTCCTTTCCAAAGATGGCGCGATCGCTTCTTATTTGTATCTGAAGCTATCAACAAAGCACAAGCAGAAACAGGCGAAATCAAGGGTCACTACCTAAACGTTACCGCTCCTACCTGCGAACAAATGATCCAACGGGCTGAGTACGCTAAAGAACTCAAACAGCCCATCATCATGCACGATTACCTGACCGCAGGTTTCACCGCTAACACCACATTGTCTCGCTGGTGTCGTGATAACGGTATTCTGTTGCACATTCACAGAGCCATGCACGCTGTAATTGACCGTCAGAAGAACCACGGTATCCACTTCCGCGTATTAGCTAAAGCTCTCCGCTTGTCTGGTGGTGATCACATTCACACCGGTACAGTAGTTGGTAAGTTAGAAGGTGAACGGGGAATCACAATGGGCTTCGTTGACCTATTGCGTGAAAACTACATTGAGCAAGACAAGTCTCGCGGTATTTACTTTACCCAAGACTGGGCTTCTCTACCTGGTGTAATGGCAGTTGCTTCCGGTGGTATCCACGTATGGCATATGCCCGCGTTGGTAGAAATCTTCGGCGACGACTCCGTACTACAATTCGGTGGTGGTACTCTCGGACATCCTTGGGGTAACGCTCCTGGTGCTACTGCTAACCGCGTAGCTCTAGAAGCAGTTGTTCAAGCTCGTAACGAAGGTCGTAACTTGGCTCGTGAAGGTAATGATATTATCCGCGAAGCTGCTAAGTGGTCTCCTGAGTTGGCTGTTGCTTGCGAACTGTGGAAAGAAATTAAGTTCGAGTTTGAAGCAATGGATACCGTCTGATCATTTAAGATTTGGGATTTTGGATTCATAAACAATCCAAAATCTAATAATCTAAAGGGCTGGGTCAAGCATGGATTTAAAGCAAATTGCGAAAGACACAGCCAAAACTCTCCAAAGCTACCTGACTTATCAGGCTCTAAGGACTGTATTGGCACAGCTAGGCGAAACAAATCCTCCTCTAGCACATTGGCTGCAAAACTTTTCCGCTGGGAAAATCCAAGACGGAGAAGCTTATATAGAGGAATTGTTTCTAGAAAAGTCAGATTTGGCATTGCGGATTATGACTGTCAGGGAACATATAGCGGCGGAAGTGACAGAGTTTTTACCAGAAATGGTACTAACTGGCATTCAGCAAGCCAATATGGAACAGCGTCGCCAGCATCTCGAACGCATTACGCAACTAAGTTTATCAAGTCCCAGCCTGGAAATTGAAAGACAGACAATATCTGATTCTAATTTGGATGATTTATCTAATTAGTCAGTCAACCAAGTCATAAAAAATCTCCCCCCACTTATCAAAAACTATGCAAACTTTACCTAAAGAGCGTCGTTACGAAACCCTTTCTTACCTTCCCCCTCTGTCTGACGCGCAAATTGCCAAGCAAGTTCAGTACATTATTTCACAAGGTTTCATTCCTGCAATTGAATTCAACGAAACTTCTGAACCTACAGAACTTTATTGGACAATGTGGAAGTTGCCTTTGTTCGGCGCTAAAACTGCTCAAGAAGTATTGAGTGAAGTTCAAAGTTGCCGTTCTCAGTATGGTAACTGCTACGTCCGTGTTGTTGGTTTTGACAACATTAAGCAGTGTCAAGTTATGAGCTTCCTTGTTCACAAACCCAGCAGATACTAAGAGCTAATTAGCCAATAGTAATTTGATAAATTAAAAAGGAGAGGTAGAGTTTTCTATCTCTCTTTTTTAGTTTTTGACAGAGAATATAATTATCAGTTGAGTCGCACACACAAAAAGCTAAAGGTGATTATTATGCAACAAATTACTGTTAATGAAGCATCTCAACATTTATCTGATTTCATTGAAGCAGCACTTGGTGGTGATGAAATTATCATCATGAAAGATAATCAGCCTGTGATGAAATTAATTCCTGTATTACCTGTGAAAATTCGTCCTAAATTTGGTAGTGCTAAAGGAATGATCAAAATGTCTGATGATTTCGATGCACCTCTGGAAGAGTTGAAGGAGTATATGGAATGAAGCAATTAATTGATACTCATACTCTGCTGTGGTTTACTATGGGTAATCCCAGAATTAGCAATAATTTGAGATTACAAATTGAGAATAATGACAATCTTTTGAGTATTGCCAGTGTTTGGGAAATGGCAATTAAACACAGCATAGGTAAACTTAATTTGGATATGAGTTTTGATAATTTTGTCGAACAGCAAATAATTGGGACTGGTATTACATTACAACAAATTAACACAAAGCATATTTCAGTTATTGCCCAACTTCCTTTATCCCATACGGCGTTTATGGTGAAGAATAACGCACAATTTTGATATTTCTTTTTTTTTAAGCGGAGACAACGGTTATGATTTATGAGTATCAAAAATATATGCCATATTAGCAGTCAATGAGCTACTGTATCAATCCCAACTGCCCACAACCGCAAAACACCAGACAGCCTTTATTTTTTCAATCATGGTTCTGAATTACTTTTAGAGGGGATATATCCTATTTGATGAAAAAAATCATCGTTCTTTACACGATATTAGCTGGTACTTTAGTTATTAACCCACATTCAGCAGGTGATTTTTTAAATTTTAGAATTATCTACAACCCAATGAGAACGAGGATTTCAGCCAATGAAACTTAATTCTACATTTTGCGGTCGCAGCTTTATCTAGTGGTCAAACTCAACTTATTGAGAGCTTATTGAGAATAATGTCAATAAATCGCGTCAGTTCGAGAGTAAATATTTTAATCACCCATAGATAATAAAAAGCGTAAAAAGCCTATCATCATTGATTTTTAGCTATTTTATGAAAATTCATTTTTCGCCAAAATAACCTGCTGGGAGAAGATTATGAGTACATTTACTCATTGCTGAATGTGGGATGGTGCGTTATGCTGTTGCTAACACACCCTACTAAATAAATAAACTACTGAATAATTAACTTCTCGTAAATCTCATAGCCCATTATATAATCATCCAAAACAAAGCCATTACCAAAATCTATTACCTGACTATCAATAATTTTAAAACCAAATCGAGAATAAGCTTTAATTCCTTTTTCATTCCTTTTATTAACATTCAGAATTATTTGTTTCAAGTTCATTGCTTGCGCTTTTTGGTATATATGAAATAACATCTTTTGACCATAACCAAAACCATGTAGTGATATTAATAAATAACATTTATGTAATTTCAAACAATTCAGATTATTCATTATTTCTGAACCATAAGATAAATAACCAACTAATTCAGAATTATGCAAAACCTGATCATAAAATATATCTTGGTGATAAATTTCATCTTCAATTACTCCTGTTCCATACATTTTAGTTAACATATACGCTATTTGTTCCTGACTGAGAATTAAAGAATAGTGACTATACCAAATTTCTCGACTGATTTCTCTCAGTTTTTCCAAATCTGTATCTAATAACTTAGTAATGGTAATTGATGAATCATTCATAGAGAAAATTATATTCTAAGGAAAATTAAATGTGAGGATTGCCAAAATTAATTTACCATTTAATTGAGATCACCTGAGTTCGATGTAAGAAAATCCGTTAGAAATTAGGTGGAAAGAGAGTTGGAGATTTTTAGTCAAAGAAACTTTATTCTCTCTCTTTCAACAGTGAATAATCAAATCACACCCATGTAAAAACCTACACTTGTAAGGGCGTGGGGTTTATATCCTGACTTTTTTATACTTTGATGTGAGGTTTAGACTTTTGCTAGGAATAAAAAACATCGATATACATGATTTATCTATCTGGGTAGAACAAGCAAAAACCCAAGCAGCACAAGGGAAAGTTATTGAACGTATTCCTGCATTAGCTATGGTTAATCCTAACTTATTTGCTATTCACATAAGTTGTGAATCAGGAGAAAGTTACAGTTTAGGAGATACAGATTGTGTATTTACCTTCATGAGTGTAATCAAGCCATTTTCTTTACTATACCTGCTTGAACATTACGGAGCAAAACAGGTTTTACAGTGGGTTGGGGTTAAACCATCGAATATGCCTTTTAATTCTTTAGCGCAATTAAAAGAAGATAATAGATATCCTCGCAACTCTATGATTAATAGTGGTGCTATTACTCTCGCTGATAAGCTACCAGGAAAAAATGCCAATGAATGTACACAATTGTTTTGTGAATGGTTAAATAAATTAGCAGGTACACAACTATATATAGATGCAGATATTCTAATTTCAGTTCGTAATAATCGTTCCCAGACAAATGTAGATATTACTAACTATCTCTACGAAACGGGAAACTTAAATAATATTGAATTATCTCTTGACGTTTATGAGCAAATATGTTGTATATCTGGGCGAGTAGAAGATTTATCTAAATTAGGAAAAGTATTAGCTTGTAAAAGCGATTTTATCAAAAATCAACACCGTCAGATTGTGAATGCAGTGATGTTAACTTGTGGATTATATGAAGCTTCCGCTGAGTATGCTGTGAAAATTGGTTTACCTATGAAATCAGGTATTGGTGGTGGACTTATCACAATAGTCCCAAATCAGGGTGCTATTGCCAGCTACAGTCCTGCTTTAGATATTACAGGTAATCCTGTAGCTGGTTTGGCATTAATGGAAACTTTATCTCAAAATTTACAACTGAGTATTTTTTGTTAATTACTCTTGGAATTAAGATTTGGGATTTTTCATTGTTTGGGTAGTTGAATCTGTAGCTGGTTTATATGAATTTGATTCCTCTGTTTCTCTCACTTCTGGTTGTAGCGCTGCTGGAGGAGACGCAACGGGATTTCGGGTAACTCCAGTAAATTTAACTTCAGGAATTGGTTGTTTCTCTACCTTAGTTTCGGGAATTGGTGCAACT
>JBAXRM010000211.1:0-7618 GCA_037131225.1 Nostocales cyanobacterium ELA583
TGAAAAATGTCAATATATTGAAAGAGGAGGAGAAAGTTATTTATTCAAAAAACTACAAATTTGCTTAGAATTTCAGCTAGATTGGTAAGTTGCAATCAATTCTTCATGTCTAGATTTTTAAAGATTTTTAAAAACCTATCTATCTCCAGCGTCGGATGATAATTATCTATCGAAAAAGAATAATTTGATACATGGTTTATACTTAAATCAAGAGAATTTTATCTTATTTTTTTCAAAATGAGAATTGCTGACTCCATCTTTAATATATTAAATTAAAACGATCAGCTTCATCAATAATCAGCATTTCCACCCCAAATCCTTTGATAACCCGCAGCGTTCTATATCTAATCTCTTCAACCGGGAAAGATGATGCTATTTACTGGGCAATTTATAATCTTGACCGCAAAAATCCCAATAATCAGACGGATTGTGAACATTTACCCCCAGAGCAACTGGTAACTGATATATTAGAGAAAGATTGGCGAGTTGCTGACATTATGTCTGAGATTAAAGCAATTTTGGAGCGTGACAATGTTAGGTTTACTAGAAAAGTTGAGTTGCTGGGAAGAATTAACAAGTCAATCAGCATTAGATAATGTTGATTCTGACCAAATTTTACTGATGAATGGGATTAACTGGAATATATATGAGACAATGTTACAGAGATTTGAAAATACTTCTCATTATCGGTTTAAATATTTAGAAGGTACTTTAGAAATAATGTCTCCTAGTCGTCGCCATGAGTTTGATAAAAAGCTAATTGCTTTATTATTAGAAACTTATTTTATTGAAAAGGATATTGATTTTTATCCTTTAGGTTCAACTACTTTTAGAAAGGAAGCGTCCGCTAGAGGTATTGAACCAGATGAATGTTATTGTTTTGATTCAGAAAAATCTGTTCCTGATTTGGCTATTGAGGTGGTTGTAACGAGTGGGGGAATTGATGATTTATTAATTTATCAAGGTTTGGGTGTACCAGAAGTTTGGTTTTGGCAGAATCATCAATTTTCGTTATATTTTCTCCGGGGTGATAAGTATGAGAAAATATCAAAAAGTGAATTTTTACCGGATTTAGATTTAACTCTGTTAGCAAGTTTGCTTTTGTCTGGTGAAAAACCAAAAGATTTAATTTCAAAGTTCCGTGAAAATATCCGTCGGAGTAATTCATGAATTGCCCCTATAATATGCAAAGAATATGATTTATGTGCTTTTGAGTCTAAAGTCCAGTACAATAATTTACCGAATTTACAAGTAATAAGAGTTTTAGAGATTGATTATCTAATCACTATATTTTCAATTCCCTGAAATATCAATTTATTGTCTACAATTAATCGTTCTGCTATGTCTGGAAATTGTTGATCAAGATAGTTTTTTAATAAATTACTATCACCACCAGTCATGATAATCTGACTTTCAGGAAATAACCGCCACCAAGCTGCAATAAAATCCTTTATCCCACTTAATAAAGTGTAAATTACTCCACTATAAATTGCCTCTGATGTATTCATGGCAAAACGTGGCGGTAAAGATGTGATGATACCAGTTTCTAATAATGGTAATTGTCCGGTTTTTTGCCCCAAACTAGCAAATTGTAACCCTAACCCTGGTAAAATTGCCCCACCAACTAAAGATTGATGATTGTCTGCACCTGTGAAAGTCAATGCTGTACCGGCATCAATTACTAATGTGGGAAATCCTAATAGTTTCCCTGCACCCCAGACAGCTAAAGCTCGATCAATTCCTAGTGTCGGATATATACCCTGTAATGGTATATCTGCTAAGGTAATTAGACGCAAATGGGGGTAAGTTTGCCAAAGTGCGGTTTGACTGGGAACGACTGAAGCCAGAATCAGGGGAATGGGGTAATCTGAAATTATGGGAAGATTGCTGGGTAAAGAAATAGCTGTCAACCAATTATCTAAGGTGGGGTTTTCAGCTAATTGTTCAATAACAGATGCAGATAGATGAAATGTGTCCCCAGTTGAGTATAGGGTTTTATCTATGAATAATGCCCAATGCAACCGAGAATTACCAATCATGAGGGCTAGGTCAAGATTTGACGGGGAATAATTGTTCACAGTTTAAATTTTCTTAACTGAGGTATATGTTTTTTAATAAAAATTAATATTCAACCCGTGCCACAATAAGAGAAAGGCATAAATACTCAATTTATTAAAGAGGGGCGTTATGGTATTGCTTACCGAGAAACTAGAAAAGCGTCTAACTATAAATACTGTAGAGATTAGTGAAGATACTACTGCAATTCGGTCATTAGATTGGGACCGCGATCGCTTTGATATTGAGTTTGGTTTACAAAATGGGACAACATACAACTCTTTTCTGATTCGTGGTGAAAAAATCGCCCTAGTTGATACTTCCCATGAAAAGTTTCGCCAACTTTATTTTGATACTCTCACCGGTTTAATCAATCCCCAAGATATTGATTATTTAATTGTTAGTCACACTGAACCAGATCACAGCGGTTTAGTCAAAGATTTGCTGCAACTCGCTCCTAATCTTACTGTAGTTGCGTCAAAAGTGGCAATTCAGTTTTTGGAAGATATGGTACATCAACCATTTAACCGCAAAATTGTCAAAAATGGCGATCGCTTGGATTTAGGAAACGGACATGAATTTGAATTTGTCATTGCTCCTAATTTACATTGGCCTGACACCATTTTCAGCTTTGACCACAAAACCCAAATTCTCTACACTTGCGATGCTTTTGGCTTACATTACTGCTCAGAAAGTACCTTTGATGATGATTTAGCAGCTATTGAACCCGATTTTCAATATTACTACGATTGTTTAATGGGTCCAAATTCCCGTTCTGTCCTTTCTGCAATGAAGCGCATGGGAGAATTGAAAACCATTCGCATGATTGCCACCGGACACGGACCCCTATTGTACCACAATGTTGAAGAATTAACCGGACGTTATCGCAGTTGGAGTCAAGGCCAAACCAAAGCCGAAACCCCTGTAGGGATATTTTACGTCTCCGAGTACGGTTTTGGCGATCGCATCGTCCAATCTATCACTAACGGGATTACAAAAACCGGTGTCGCAGTCGAAGTCGTAGATTTAGCCAGCGTTAACGAATTACAGGAACTACGGGAACTGGTAGGACGTTGTACAGGTTTAGTTGTGGGAATGCCCCCAACTTCAGGCAATTCTAACATTCAAGCCGCCCTCAGCACCGTTTTAGGTTCAGCCAAAGAAAAACAAGCAATTGGTATTTTTGAAACCGGTGGAGGAGATGATGAACCCACTTATCCCATATTAAATAAATTCCGGGCTTTAGGTTTAAATGTCGCTTTTCCTGTGATTGAAATTCGGGACACACCCACAGCTAACGTTTACAAAAAATGCGAAGAAGCGGGTACAGACTTAGGACAATGGGTAACAAGAGACAAAAGTATCAAAGCCATGAAATCTCTTGGTGCTGATTTAGATAAAGCCTTGGGGAGAATTAGCGGCGGTTTATATATCATCACAGCCAAAAAAGATGATGTATCCAGCGCCATGTTAGCTTCCTGGGTAAGTCAAACCAGCTTTAAACCCTTGGGCTTTTCCATCGCAGTCGCTAAAGATCGGGCGATAGAATCACTCATGCAAGTAGGCGATCGCTTCGTTCTCAACGTACTCGAAGAAGGCAACTATCAACCATTAATGAAACACTTCTTAAAAAGATTTGCTCCCGGTGCAGATCGTTTTGAAGGAGTCAAAACCCAACCCGCTGCAAATGGAGCACCCATCCTCACAGATGCCCTAGCATACATAGAATGTGAAGTGGTCAGCCGCATGGATTGTGGTGATCATTGGGCAGTATACAGCACAGCCTATGCTGGTAGAGTATCCAACCCCGATGCCATGACAGCAGTACACCACCGCAAAGTAGGAAACCACTATTAATGGTAAACCCCCTCAATCTCCCCGCAACGGGAGGAAGAAAAGGATAAACTTTTGATGTGGCAGATGCTAGAGATAGAGCTTTATCGCTGTTGGAAAACGATAAAAGCTTAAATTAACAAACCGCAAAACCAAATGATTCAAGATCATCACATCACCCCAAATACTAACTCATGTCCCCCCTCCTCGCTTGCGGGGAGGGGGCTAGGGGGTGGGGTTTCTTGGCAATCTCCACCCGAAGTCTGGAAGCAACTTAAACCTTTAGCCCGACAAATGCGGACAGAAGCCACATTAGCAGAAAAGCAACTTTGGCAAAGATTAAAAAATAAGCAACTGCTAGGTTTTAAGTTTCGTCGTCAGCAGGTTATTGACAGATTTATAGTTGACTTTTATTGCCACGAAATCAAATTAGTAATTGAAGTAGATGGAGAAATTCACAATTACACTCAAGTAGAAGATGCTATTCGACAAGAGTTTTTAGAGTCTTTGGATTTGCGGGTAGTTAGGTTTAAGAATGAGGATGTTTTGTTAAGGATAAAGGGTGTTTTAGTAGAAATTGGGCGTTGGTTGCAATAAAACCCCACCCCTAACCCCTCCCCGCAAGCGAGGAGGGGGACAAGAAAATAAAAGGAGATAAAATCTATGTCAGAAACCAAACCCCGTGACGTGCAAATATTGCCCATTGGTACAGATACCATCGTATTGCGATCGCGCAGTTGGGCAAGATTAAGATTTGAAATTGAATATGCTTTAGCTAAGGGAACAACAGCTAATTCTTATCTCATCCAAGGCGATAAAAATGCCCTGCTTGACCCTCCTGGCGAAACTTTTACCGAAATTTATCTTGCAGCCTTACAACAGCGGCTTGATGTCAAAAAACTCGACTATGTAATTTTAGGTCACATTAACCCCAACCGCGCCGCGACATTAAAAGCCCTACTCGCAATTGCCCCCCAAATTACTTTTGTTTGTTCTAACCCAGGGGCAATAAATTTACGTGCTGCGTTGGAAAATCAGGATTTATCAATTCTGATTATGCGGGGGGAAGAAACCCTCGATTTAGGAAAAGGACATCATTTACAATTTATTCCCACCCCTAACCCCCGTTACGCTGACGAACTTTGTACCTGGGACCCGCAAACAGAAATTTTGTTTTCTGATAAATTATTTGGGGCGCATATTTGCTCAGATCAGGTTTTTGATGAAGGTTGGGAAGTATTTAATGAGGATAGACGCTATTATTTTGACTGTTTAATGGCTCCCCACGCCAAACAAATCGAAACGGCTTTGGATAAATTGGTAGATTTGCCGGTGCGAATGTACGCTACTGGTCATGGTCCAATGGTGCGCTATGGTTTAATTGACATTACCCAAGGCTATCGGGAATGGACTAAACAGCAAACTTCCGCTGATATGACTGTGGCTTTAATTTATGCTTCTGCCTATGGTAACACTGCAACCTTAGCACAGGCGATCGCTCACGGTATCACCAAAGCAGGTGTCAGTGTCGAATCTATCAACTGCGAATTTACCGAACCCGAAGAAATCAAAGCCGCAATTGAAAAATCTGCCGGTTTTGTGATTGGTTCTCCCACTTTAGGAGGACACGCACCCACCCCAGTGCAAACAGCTTTAGGAATTGTCCTCTCTACCGCAACTAACAATAAATTAGCTGGTGTATTTGGTTCGTTTGGTTGGAGTGGAGAAGCAGTTGATTTAATCGAAAGCAAACTCAAAGACGCAGGTTACAGATTTGGTTTCGACACCATTCGCGTCAAATTCAAACCCAATGCAGTCACCCTGCAAACCTGTGAAGAAGCGGGAACTGATTTTGCTCAAGCACTTAAACGCGCTACAAAAAAATCTGTTGTCGCTAGACAACCTGCAAGTAATGTAGAACAAGCAGTGGGACGGATTGTTGGTTCTATATGTGTGGTTACAGCGACTCAAGGCGATGTCAAAACAGGAATGTTAGCCTCTTGGGTAACACAAGCCAGTTTCAATCCGCCTGGTTTAACCATTGCGGTCGCTAAAGACCGCGCTATGGAAAACATGACCCACACAGATAATCAATTTGTAGTTAATATTTTGGCAGAAGGTCGGGAAATCCGTAAGCATTTTATGAAAGTCTACACCCCCGGACAAGACAGATTTGCTGGTTTAGACATTCAAGAAGCCAATAATAGTGGGATTATTCTCAATGGTGCATTAGCTTACCTAGAGTGTACTGTCCAAAGTCGGATGGAAGCGGGAGATCATTGGTTAGTATATGCCACTGTTGATGATGGTAAAGTCTTAAATCAAGATGCTGTCACAGCAGTTCATTATCGCAAATCAGCGAGTTATTATTAAACAGCAGCGTGGGCATTGCCCACCCTACTATATTAGACTATCCTCTTAATTTCTCTCTGCGACTGGAGCCTCTGCGTGAAAAAAAAATAGATAAAACTACCTGACATTTCTCACTAAAAAATCAGCTTGTCCACAACTTTTGCGAGAACGTTTCAAAATCTCCTCACTACAAACACCTGCTTTTCCGTCTTTAGAATAGCAAAAAAACACTTCTTGTAAGAATCTACCAGAATCAGAACAATAAGGTGCTATCCCATTAGCAGTAAATTCACTATTAGCACTGATAAATGTACTTTTTAACCCTTGAATTGTAGTCCGAAAAGGTTTGGGAGGACGATTATAAGCCATAGGAATAGTAACAGAATCATTTAACTTTTTACTTAATGCTAGATATCCTTGAGGAGTTGTTCCCGCACAAGTTCCATGTTTTTCCCATTCATGATTATAAAGGTTCGCGCTGGGATACAAACCTGGAAATTTTTGCTTTACGGCTGGAGTTAATTTCTCCGTTGAACAACTAGCAGGATAGCCTTTTTGATATTGTGGCCATAAACCATGTAAAACAAAACCCAGTTTTTTACCTGAATTACACTGCTGTTGGTCACGCTGACCATTTTTCGCGCAATAGTCAGGAGACCAGGAAAGGGTAAGGACATAAAAATCAAATTTACCTGGAGTCCCGCGATTTTGAGCAATTGCACTATTAGATACAACCAGGCTAGTTATGAATAAAGAAGATGCAATTAAAAATGTTTTGATCTGCATATTTAAGACTGGCAAAAAGATAGGTTAGGTATATAGAAATCCGATTTGATTCTTGAACAAAATTACGTATTTGTAGGGTGCGTTAGCGTTTCGCGTAACGCTACACACACTACGAATCAAGGAATTTTTTGATTTGGCTAAGGTATTATTATATTAGTGCATTTTGTTACAAAAATATTACAGTGGGGAACACCTCACCTATTTGGGTGCATACACACCAGAAAATAATTTGCAAGTTCTATTAACAATCTGTTATATTTATTTACATAAGGTTACAAAAAGTAAAAAACGAGGTTCTCAAATGGCTATTTTAATTTCTCTATTGGTTGTTGGTTGGGTAGCAGTTTCCATTATCGGTTCTCTGGCTTATTTCATGGGTGAACAAAATAAGCCAATTCACGAACGCAATTGGGCTTCTGATAAATTCGCAGCTTTGGCTAAATCTATTACTGGCGTAGATATTGACTATACTCAACGTACCCCAGCTTATGCTATAGATGCTTACAAGATTACCCGGTAAGCGTAAAGATCAGTGTCTAGACCTGAGATATAAGCGACACGGGCGAATTTATTCGCCTGATTCATTGACTTG
>JBAXRM010000212.1:0-7602 GCA_037131225.1 Nostocales cyanobacterium ELA583
TAGGGGGGGTTAGGTTTTTGGAGATTATTGGTTTTATTTAATACTTTATGGCTAAGGCCACGCTTCACTATCAAACACCCTCTCAGCAACTTTCTTAGATTTAACGCTGTATAATAGTATCTAATAGTAACCCAGCCCCAAACCGAATTGGATCTGTGCAAGGTAACTTAGTTTCTGCTATGATGTGAGCGATCGCATTTTTTGCCTCTTCTTCCCCTAAATTTTTCGTATTCAAGGCTATTCCCACCACGGGAACGTGACGAAAAGCACCCGCCCCACTAGCAACAATTTCATACATCCGAATTACTTCCGGTAACGGTGGAATCGGTATCTGCGGATTATTACGATTATGAGTTTGTCCTGCTTGATGCACTAAAATTAAATGTGTAGGTTGAGAACCGCGAATTAAAGGTAAAGTTGCCGTTGAACCAGGGTGTAAAAGAGAACCTTGCCCTTCAATTTGCAAAATATCATAATGTTGACCAAAACGCATGACCAACTGTTCCACCGCACCAGCCGCAAAATCTACCCGCACAGCGTCTAAAGCCACTCCTTCCCCTTCCAACATTAACCCAGTTTGACCAGTAGCCAAAAACTTAGAACGGATACCTCGCAACTTAGCCGCCCGATGTAATTCTAAACTGGTGGACATTTTACCAATGGCCATATCCGTACCTACAGTCAAAACCCGCCGACAGGGCAGAGATTGTGCCATTGCTGAGGCTACATCTAAATTAGCTGGTTCTTTGCGGACATCCCAAATTAATTGTCCTGGTTTGAGGAGGGCATTTAATTCTGGTATATTTGCCATTGGTGTATGTAATCCATTTACCAAAGACATTCCGGCTTTGAGGGCATCTTTAATATCAACCCAATAATCATCAGGAACAGCACCACCTTTGGGTGCAATCCCAATTACCAAAACTTCCGGTTTATACTGTAAAGCTGCCGTTAAAGATGCCACAATTGGCACGTCTCGCTTAATACCTGTTAACTCTATTAAAGATTTACCTACAGATTCTCTGTCAATTACCGCCACAATGGGAGACTCGCTGTAGCGTAAAATTGATAACCCCGTTTTTCCCTGAACTCCAGTAATTCCCTCATGGAGAAGAATTGCTATTCTTTGATTAAGCGACAGACGCACTATATTTCACTCCCAAACCAGGTAAATTATTCGGCAAAACTCGCCCATTTTCGACAACTGCACCACTAAAAGGATCATCAATTAAATTCAAGTGACTATCTAAATCCAAATAATCAGCCAGTGGTGCAAGTTGTAATGCGGCGGTATTAGCTAGAGAACTATCAGAATAACAGCCAAACATGATTTGTAAATTATGGGCTTTGGCTGTATGTACCATTCGCATAGCTTCGGTGATTCCCCCAGATTTCATTAATTTAATATTAATGCCATCTACATAATTAGCTAATTGGGGAATATCAGCGCTGGTAAAGCAACTTTCATCTACAAAAATTGGTAACGGTGAATGTTTTTTTAACTGAGCTAAATTTGCTTCTTCACCTCTTACTAAAGGCTGTTCTACATACTTTATCCCTAAATCAGCTAACCAATTACACATCTTTATGGCATCGGTTAAACTCCAACCGCCATTAGCATCAACAAACACATCTTTTCCTGTGGCTTCTTCCCGTACTGCTAAGAGCATTTTTTGATCTGCTTCTATTCCTGCTGTTGAACCTAATTTTACTTTCAATAATTGCACATCCATAAAATCTAACCAGTCTCGCGTTCTGGCCTTTGCTGCTGCTGGGGAATTAATGCCAATTGTTACCGATGTCGGTACTATAGCATTTTTGTCCAGTCCCCAAAGTTGCCACAATGGTAAATTCACGCGCTTACCCAACCAGTCATGTAAGGCAATATCCACAGCCGCTTTAACTGCGGAGGGAATTTGCATTTGTTTTAATAGTGCCTCAATTTCCTGCCGTTGCCAAGGGCTAAATTTTTGGATAGTAGGTATGATTTGCTGCAATATTTCTTGGGTTTTCTTGGTAGATTGCCTGTGATTGCCCACACCAAAAGGAGATGCTTCTCCCCAACCTTCAATTCCCTCTGCGGTAATTTGTAACCAGATATTTGTTGTTTGTGCTGTTGTCCCGCGACTAATTGTGAGGGGAAATCGTTTGTTGACGGTAAAGGTTTGAAAATTGATTTGCATAAATATATTAATTAGGAAATAGTGACAAGAAATAGAAATTATGAAATGAGTAGGAAAATATTCAGGTTATGGCTTTGTTGCTATTTCACAATAGTTCAATAAATTCATCTACACTCAAACCCGCTTGTCGAATAATTCCCCGTAAAGTACCTCTATCTAGTTCTTTATGATCTGGTACAGATATAGTGGTTCTAGGTTCTTCACGAACCATTATAATGTGACTTCCTCTTTGTCTATCTACAACAAAGCCGATTTTTTCTAGTGCTTTCACACACTCTAAACCTGAGATTATGGGTAATTTACTCACACCAGCACAACCTCAACCGTATCTTCTGGAACAAGTTCATTTCTGTCTTGCAGAACTTCAATGTAGAGAGATATTGCCTCTTCTATATTAGCTAAAGCTTCCTCACGAGTTTTACCCTGACTGATACAACCGGGTAAACTTGGTACTTCGACAACAAAATACCCATCTTCACCATGAGATAACAGCACTTTTCTTTGAGATTTCATTTTTACCATAGTTCAATTAGTTTTTTGATGGAATGACAAATATAATGATATATCTTTTATTCTGGTAAAGCATCTAAATCTAAGGACTTAGTTTGCCAAGTAGCACCCTCTATTTTTTTCAAAAATTCTTCTACCAAATCATGTTCATCAATAGAAAATGTTGATGTTTCTGAAAATTCTTTAATTTCTGTTATAGTTTCAGAACCCTGTTTTATAGTTAGGAAATAACCTTGTACTGGAATATTATACCAAATGCCGAAAGTTACTAGAAAATCACCACTACTTGCTTTTGCTTCTTGACTAAATGAATGACACAGATCATCTTCAGAAACAGAAACTTCAATACCCCAAGTTCTCCTAATTACACCATTATGTACTTTATCAAGGGACTTTCTAATATATCCTAAACGAGATCCTGCTGGATCTATGATATTTATCATTTTTTCTTCTTGCATATTTTCCCCTTTTCCATTATTTCGTAATATAAAAATCCGTTGTTTCGCTAAATTCAAAATCTCTTGATGGTTTATTTCTGATTGCTTTGGATCTTGTAATTCTAACCTTTCAACTAAATAACTATAAAGTTCTAAACATTTTTCATGATTCTCCGGCTGATTCAACAAATCATCACCAGCCTTTAAAGTATCTAAAGCAAATTGATAATTTCCCTGTTCACAATGATGATAAAAAGCATCAATATAATCTGTTAAATCATCTTCCCAATCCCAATTTTCTAGCCAATCACCTTCTATATCCTCAACATAAAGATGAATATAATCAGAACCATAAGTTTGTTTATCTAGCTGCAACTGTTGGGATGCTTCTAGATACTTTTCATCTACCTCGGAAGTTGACTGATTATAAATACTTACGTTCTTAGTCATAATACTATCCAGGGAAGGGTATAACGTCAATAAAAGTGATGGGGCGATCGCTACTCTTTTTTAGCATAACATCTGCTAACTTAAGTAGATTGTTTGGAGTGTTCACTTGAGCATCATGACTAACCAATAAAGCCCGTTTAATACCCCAACATGATAAAGTATGATTCCATTTCTGCTGCTTCTTCAAAAAATCAGGGTTACGTTGTCCATCTCGAAGGATAGCAGTACCTGTAGGTAATATGACGCTATACCAGTAATACTCAGTTACAGATAGATTCTTTTGTTGGCAAAAATTTTTTATTTCTCCTTGAGGTAAATTTAAAATCGGTTTGATGTCATATATATAAGTTTGAATATCATAATAAAATTCATTGAGAAAGCTTATTAAAAACTGTTTTTCATCAAGAAGTTCATTTTTATATTTAGACTTAGACAGTGTAATTCCAATTTCATTAATCCTAGCTACTAATTTAGGTTCTACTAATAAAGCTTTCTTTTTTAGAACCTGTAATCTTGCTTTAATCTCAATAGCCTGTAGTTTCATCCTATATACCGACAAATTAAATCTCCATTAAGGGTTATTTTGTTAATTCTATACTATCGTGTATTAAAAAAGGAGCATTCTAGATAAACACCCCATAAATATTGTTTGCAATTCCAACTTTGTACAACACCTTACAGTGTTACTACGTCACAATAGTTCAATCAGTAGTAGGTTGGGTTGACTTTAGGAAACCCAACATTACACTTATTTTATATATAACAAGGGGTTTGTAAAAACAAAATTCAATTCTCACTTTTATACTTATTAAGTACGAGTTAGTATGAATTAAGACTTTACAGCCATTCTTCCAAAATGAAATATTAAACTCATCACAGCGATCGCTCAACTCATACAATAGAAGATAGATTATTGCGAATTGTATAGTTAAGGATTATAGCTGTCATGGCTGCCGCCGTTTTCATCGAAAATCTCAAAAAAAGCTACGGTAATGTAGTCGCAGTTCAGGATGTCTCCTTTCAAGTACAACCTGGACAAATCTTCGGTTTACTTGGCCCCAACGGAGCGGGAAAAACAACCACTCTCCGGGCTTTGTGTACACTGACAACCCCTGACGCTGGAAAAATTGAAGTTTCTGGCATTTCAGTATTAGATCATCCCAAATTAGCCCGCCAAAAGCTGGGTTATGTAGCGCAGGAAGTAGCTTTGGATAAGGTACTAACTGGCCGAGAGTTACTACAATTACAAGCCGCACTTTATCATCTTCCCGGTGCGCTGATTAAACAGCGAATTAATACCATTTTAGATTTGCTGGGTTTACAAGAATACGCAGATAAAAAAACTGGTACTTATTCCGGTGGTTTACGTAAACGGTTAGACTTGGCTGCTGGGTTACTTCATGCACCCGATGTTTTGGTATTAGATGAACCAACGGTAGGATTGGATATTGAAAGCCGGGTTGTAGTGTGGGATTTCTTGCGTCAGTTACGGACTGCGGGAACTACCGTGGTAATTACCAGCCATTATTTAGAAGAGGTTGACGCTTTAGCTGATAGAGTGGCAATTATAGATAGAGGTTTGGTTATTGCCAATGGTACACCATCTCAGTTAAAAGATCAGGTGGGAGGCGATCGCATCACCTTGAGAATCCGCGAATTTTCACCCAGTGCAGAAGCCGAAACCGCAAAAAACCTTTTAGCCGCTTTACCTTTTGTTCAAGAAATCATCATCAACAGCGCCCAAGGTAACTCCTTAAATTTGGTAGTCACGCCCCAGAATGACGCTTTAATAACTATTCAACAGGCGTTAAATAATGCCAATTTACCAATTTTTGGCATCGCCCAATCTCGTCCCAGTTTAGATGATGTTTACCTAGCAGCCACCGGAAAAACCTTAATGGATGCAGAATTAGCTGCCGTAGCCAATCGTGATCCTAAAGCCGAGAAAAAGCAGAATATGAGGTAGAAAAAACACCAATTTTGTTTTTTTAATTAATATGTAGGGTGGGCATTGCCCACCAAAACCTGCTATAAAATAAAAATCTCGATAATTTTTCACTAACTACATCTGACACTGTTTACAAAAGAAGGGAACAGGGAACAGGGAATAGGGAACAGCACTTCCCTGTTGCCCGTTCTCTGTTCCTTCTGAATGTTTACCATCAAGTTAACAACTAACAGTTATATTACCAAAGGTAATACTCTGACCTTAATTCAGGAAATGGATGAATTTATTGCTTCAACCAGAAATATCAGATGGAGAGTCACTATCAATTGTTTCTAACTTAGTTAATATTTTAGGTTTAATTTTTTCATATTCTTTTTTTAATAAATTTTTACTAATCTGAGCATCCGTTGATAAAGTAGGAAAATTACTAGATTTCAGCCATTCTTGCAGTCGTTCTCGTTGAGCAGTTGCAATACTTGAATGTAGTATATGTGTGCAAGGATTGGGAGTTTCTTTAGCAAAGAATAATAGACGATATTGCCCAGTACTTTGTAGTAACTGAGTGATTTCTCGACCAAAATTAGTTTTGAGATCCAAATAATAAGGCAACCATTTAGCCCCATCTTGACGCGTGTAAATAACTGTAATCCATAATATAACTGGATGGGGAGAGGCAATAAACAGAAATTGATTGTAGCGAGTACAAACCAAGCGTTTTTGAATTTCTGCTTGGGGTAGCATCACCCATAGTGCTGGTAACAGATGTTTATCGTAATAAATAGGTTGAATAAAAACGATATTCGCAATTGGTTTATTATGTGGCCAGAAAAAAAGCTGGTTTACATCATCATTAACTGAATATTTTGGTGGTTCAATTTGTGTATTTTGATTAGGAATGGGAGATGCCGGTAGATTGGTTTTTATTTTTTCTACTGGTACAGGAAGGAGAGAGAAATTAGTTTTAATAGTTTCTTGAGAATCTTGATCTACAAGAATATTATTAATGACAGGAGTATCTTTGATGATGCTGCGATTCTCGTGCTGCTGCTCTACGATAGTCAGAATATTAATAATTTCATTAATACTTTGAGGCCGTTCACTAGGTTTTTTGCCTAGACAACTCATAATTACATCTTCCAATTGCTTTGGTATGAGCAAATTAGGCGAAATTTCCGCAAAGGAACAGGGTTTTTCAAATGTATGGGCTTTATACCACGCACCAAAGGAGTTAGTTGATGCTACCACAGGAATTTTTCCAGTCAGCATTTCAAACATCAGAATCCCAAAACTGTAGATATCAGAACGACTATCTAGTTCTTTACCTTCAATTTGTTCAGGAGAGGAATAAGCCAAAGTCCCTAAATAAAACTTTGTATGGTCACCATCAGATATTAATAATTTAGCAATACCAAAGTCTAGAACTTTGACTAATTCACCAAAACTGGGGTCTTGAACCACCATGATATTGCCGGGTTTAATGTCACGATGGATGATGGGACAAATTGCCCCATCTACAGTAATACCGTCATGAGCGCACTGTAATCCTAATCCAATTTGCTTAGACATACTGAGAAATCTTGGTAAACTCAGATGTTTTCTGCGAATAATTTGACCTAAGGTTTGTCCTTGTAGATATTCCATTACATAGTATGTTTCATCTACGCTATAGTCCATCACTCGGATAATATGGATGCTTTTTTGACCTAGTAAGGCGCAAGTTTTTGCTTCTCGCTCAAATCGGTCTTGCAATCGCATCTTTTCGTTTTGGACTGATAAAGTTAGAAACTTAACTGCAACAGGAACACCTCCCAGCAACGTATCCTTAGCACGATAAACTCTTCCCATTGCTCCAGATCCAATAAGTTCTTGGAGTTGGTAACGGTTTCCGAGTAAGCGACCAATGTTGGGGTCTGCCATAGAAAATTCGACTCCAATGTTTAAAAATTCAGAAGATAGTTTTGTAGGTTTTTTTATTTAGTAGGGATGTATTTAGGAATGTGAATTAAATAAAGTGCAAAAGCAAAAGTAGGGTGTGTAAAGCCCTTGCGGGCATGGCTTCGCTTAGAGCGACAGC
>JBAXRM010000213.1:0-7596 GCA_037131225.1 Nostocales cyanobacterium ELA583
AAGTGGACTCGTTGAACCAAGAATCTCAGCGGCTTTAGCCCTGAGAGTGTCAATTCAACAGTTATCTTTTATCCCTGGGTTGAAAGAATTCCTCCTGTTACGTCAAGTTCATGCTTTAGAACACGCTACGGTCTGGGTGCTAGGAGAAAACAAAAAACCCTATTCACCACCAGGAACCGCTAGTAAGATGCCATTAGATGATGAATTATTAGGTGGTTTGTCTACCGAACAAGGATTTTTTCTTTATGGTGATGTGAATATTAATGATTTGCGACGAGCGGTAACATTAGCGAAACATCGTCTTACCAGGGGAGAATGGGATCTAGCTGTACATCCCCGCTGTGGTACAAATGTATCTGTAGCTATGTTATTAACAGCAGGACTGGCGGCAACTGTTCCTTTTATCCTACCATTTCGACCAGTTGAACAACTTATTGGTTTCGGTTTAGCAGCAACAGCAGCAGCGGAAATTGCACCGGATTTAGGAATGTTAACTCAGCGTTATATTACAACTTCTATTCCTTTTAATTTAGCTGTTGAAAATATTACTATTGCCCACGATTTTTGGGGTAAGGAAAGTCATTTTGTCAAAGTATGTTGGGAAGGTTGGGAAGATTAAATGTAGGGGCGCAGGGTCTGCGCTTAATCAGGAGTTAATGAACCACGTTCGCGGAGCGTCCCGGAGGGATATAGGGACGAAGGACACGAAGGAAGAAGGAAGAAGGAAGAAGGAAGAACGGTATTTTCAAGTTTTAGGATGGGTTAAGAGTTCATAATTAACTTTTTAGATATTTAATATTATGAGAAAACTTTATTTTTTAGTTCCGGGAACAGATGGTAAGTTTGCTTGTGGTGGTCTTTGGGCGGAGTTGAAAACAGTTGCTTTAGCTCAACAAATTTGTGATGCTGAAGTGGTTACTTATCGTCAGCGGGAATCAGGTAAGTTATTTTTAGATGATTTATTAAAAGAACAAAATTTAGATCATGTCATTTTTGTGATTAGTTGGGGATTTGATGTTGGTAAATTAGCTGCTAAATTGCAAAAATATCATGTAATTTATCATGCTCATAGTTCAGGTTATCAGATTAATTTACCATCGAGTATTCCCATAATTACAGTTAGCAAAAATACTTTAGGCTATTGGGGACAAAAATCCCCAAATTCTCTAATTTATTATTTACCAAATCAAATTAGTGAAGCATTTACGAATTTACATCAAGATCGAGATATTGATGTTTTAGTCCAGACACGGAAATCTTCGGAATATTTAATCAAATCTTTAATTCCGACTTTAGAAAAAAAATGTCAAGTCTTAGTTGTTGATAGTTATGTAGACAATTTACCAGCTTTATTTAACCGCGCTAAAATCTATCTTTATGATTCAGCAGAGTATTGGCAATTGCAAGGAGTTAGCGAAGGATTCGGTTTACAGCCAATGGAAGCTTTAGCTTGTGGTTGTCAAGTTTTTTCTAGTGTCAATGGGGGATTATCTGATTATTTAGATCCAGGATTTAATTGTTATAAAATCGCTGGTTATGCCTTAGAATATGATGTAGCTAAAATTTTAAAAGTTTTAGAATCTTCAGAATTATTCACTTTATCAGAAATTGTGTTAGCGGAATATAGAACTGAGAATATTGTCCACCGCTTGCGGGTAATTTTGACAGAAATTAATGATTTCTTTGACTATAAAAATAACTACTCAGCTAAAATTCCCGATTTTACGAAAATCCGGTTAGCAAAGTTATTTACACAGAGAATTTTTTCTAAAATCAAAAAGAAATATTTACAAAGTAATTAGGAAATCTCATGAATAGACGCTTATTGGTTACTGGGGGTGCTGGGTTTATTGGTGCGAATTTTGTCCATCATTGGTGTCAAGCTTATCCAAATGATCGGTTGGTGGTATTGGATGCTCTTACCTACGCTGGAAATCGCCATAATTTAGTCTCAGTGGCAGACAGAGAAAATTTCCGGTTTGTGCAAGGGGACATAAGCGATCGCTCTTTAGTTGATAAACTACTTTTAGAGGAAAATATAGATACTATAGCCCATTTTGCCGCTGAATCTCACGTTGATCGTTCGATTACTGGACCTGCTGCATTTGTTCAAACTAATGTAGTGGGAACTTTTACCCTTTTAGAGGCTTTTCGTCAACATTGGCAAGCAAATACACAACCTAGTAATTATCTCTTTCTTCACGTTTCTACAGATGAAGTTTATGGTAGTCTCACTGCCGATGAACCAGCATTTTCAGAAACTACAGCCTATAGTCCCAATAGTCCTTATTCAGCTTCAAAAGCTGGAAGTGATCATTTAGTTCGGGCTTATTATCATACTTATAAGTTACCAACAATTATCACCAATTGTTCTAATAATTATGGTGCTTTTCAATTTCCAGAAAAGCTAATTCCTCTGATGTGTATTCATATTTTAACAGGTAAAGAATTACCTATTTATGGTGATGGTAAAAATGTCCGTGATTGGTTGTATGTAGTTGATCACTGTCGGGCTTTAGATGTGGTAATCCATCAAGGAAAACCAGGAGAAAATTATAACATTGGTGGCAATAACGAAGTTGAAAATATCAGCTTGGTACAGAATTTATGTGAAATCATGAATGAGTTAGCACCCAATTTACCAGTATATCCAGCGGAAAAATTAATTACTTTTGTTAAGGATAGACCTGGACATGATCGAAGATATGCAATTAATGCCAATAAGCTAAAAACTGAGTTTGGTTGGACTCCATCTGTGACAATCACCGAAGGTTTACGCTTAACTGTACAATGGTATCTCAGTAATAGTGATTGGTGGAAACCTTTACTGTAAGGAACTTGTAATGATAAATTCCCATCTTTAATTTCTCTTAATAATGAATGGGAAATTTGGATTGGAGTAAATTTCTGACAGCTACTTCTAAATCATTTTCTTTGAGTAAAGATTCTCCCATAATCACTGTTTGCACACCAGCTTCAGCCATGAGAGATAAATCATCAGCAGTTTCTATTCCCGATTCACTGATCACTAAAATTCCTAATTTTTGCAGTTGCGATCGCCTGGCCGCCAATAATTCCTCAGTTGTGTGAATATTGATGCTAAAATCACCTAAACTCTGGTTATTAATAGAAACTATCCTGACATCTTCTAATGCGAGAACTCTGTCCAAATCATTTAAGTTATGAACTTCGATGACAGCATTCATCCCTAAGTAATGAATGACTCGCAAAAAGTTCTGTAATTGCTTATCTGTCAGAATAGCAGCAATTAATGATATTGCATCTGCACCAGCAGCACGGGCTAAATAAATTTGGCAATGATCAATGATATAATCTTTGCAAAGTAGAGGTATTCCTACCCGACATCTGATAGCTCGGAGATGATCAAAACCACCATGAAAAAACTTTTGATCAGTGACAACAGATACACAAGATGCTCCTCCTCGTTTGTAGGCTTGAGCAATAGTAACTGGATCAAAATCTGGTCTAATTACACTATGGTAAAGTGATGCTTTTTTCACTTCTGCAATTAAACTAGGTTTATAAATACTCAACTGCAAAGCTGTAAGAAAGTCCCGTACAGTAGGAGCAGCGCTTAACTGACGTTGCAACGAAGTCCAAGACATATCTTGTTGCATTTGGGCAACTTCTAATTTTTTGTGCCACACAATTTCTTTAATAATTGCTTGCATTTGATGATTATAAATTGTGGTTGGGTAGCTCATAAAATCTGCATAATAGTGATCAATTTTTTGCTGAATCTTCACCTTACCTTTTTATTCTTCAGACAATTTTTCAGAAAAATTCCCATAAACCTGGGCTTAAAAACGCAACTATTGTGATTTTCAACTTTTCTAATAAGTGGTTAATTTTGCTGAGAATTACCCAGTAAGCAGTTATTTTTAACTAATCTGATATAGGTACGATAGGGTATATAGTCCATAGGATTATAACCAGCAAATTGTAAAACTAGAACACAAGCCCAAGAATATTTTCCCACTATAATTGCTTTAATTATTTGTTCTATTTGTTCGGTCTTAATTTTTTTGTTAACAGATGAATTATAACCGCTAAAATTCTGACTCATAATATGCACTCCTGTTGGGAATAAAAATTGTCTATGATATTCATCAATGCCTCTTTTTTAAGACTACCCAAAGTTACGCTTTCAATACATGAATTATTTTTTGATTAATTTGATGATTCTTTTGCTTTTATTTTTTTTACATTTAATTAAGTATCAGAATATTAGATTTTTCAGTGTGAATTTATTGGCAAGGATTATATCATATTTGTATCTCTTTCTAGGTTAATTTTTTTTTGTATCATCAAGTTACGAGTTATTTAGTTCAATTTACTAATTGGTAACTGATTATCCGTAAAAATATCACCCATTTTCTGTTCTGTCTGAATTTTTATCTCTAGATTTAGTAATTTTGTTATTTTGGGATTCTTTGATGATAGTTATATATAATAATATAAATTTAACCAGTCATTTATCCTCCCTGGGGAGGATGCTAAATTATTAACAGCCGATTTCAGGCAAAAAGATATTCCTGGCGACAGATGACTTCGGATATTCTTTCGTAGTTGAATGAGAAAGAGACTAAATTTAGTGAAATCAGCTAAATAGCTCACAATTTACCTATTTATCAAATCTCACAATCCAAAAATTCATACAAATATTAATTGATAATATTGCAATCTTATGGTTTTAGGTACGATTTTCAGGGTGACTCAAGTGAAAAGTAATAGAAACAATCATTATTTGTTTCATGCAATTAAATTGAAAGTATTTACTTTTTATTGATAAGATCAGATTTGTTCAAGCTTAAATATGAATTTGCTAAAGGTCAATTAATAATTGAGATCATAGCAATTGTCAAGATTTTATTAACTCTTTACTCAAATTCTATATTTCCTATTGCTTTTGTTTATATCTATAGTAATCCGATTTGATTCTTGAACAAAATTACGTATTTGTAGGTGTGTTAGCGTTTCGCATAACGCACGAAATCCTTCAGAATGGTGCGTTATGCTATCGCTAACACACCCTACGTATCTGCCCAAAAATCAAATAGTAGCCCTATAGATTTGTCCGTAAGTAAATCGGCACAGAGTTTAATAATGGCTAAAAATACCAAAATCTAGTGATTGGAATAATTATGTACGAAACTAAGAAAATTATCGTCATTGATAATGACATTGTAAACCGCAATTTTCTTGTAGATTTTCTTCAGTCCGAGGGCTATAATGCTATGGGTGCAGAAAATGGTATTGTGGGACTGCAATTAATCAAACAATATTTACCTAATTTGGTAATTTGTGATCTAGTAATGCCAGATATGGATGGTTATACCGTATTAAGTAATCTCCGGGAAGATTCATTAACAGCAATTATTCCTTTTATTTTTCTGACTGCTATTAATACAAAGGCATCCTTGCGAAAAGCAATGGAATTAGGAGCAGATGATTATTTAACCAAACCTGCAACGGCGGATGAGTTATTGCGAGCTATTGCTATTAGATTACAAAAACAAGCTCTTTTTAGACATTGGTATGGGGAAAATACCAATCAATTGGCATTGGAAGAAATTCCTAATACATCAATAAATTCTCAGTCAATCTTTCCAAATATTCCCCATTTTAAGAAGATTTTTGATTATATTGAAGCTAATTATCAAGAAGGAATTACTGCATCTGATGTCGCTGAAGCTATGGGTTATTGTTCTTCATATTTAACTAATCAAGTGGCTAAACAAACAGGAGAGGCAATAAATGTTTGGATTATAAAACGACGAATGGCAGCAGCACTACCTTTACTAGAAAATACTAACCATACAATTGAGGAAATTGCTGCCAAAATTGGTTATAAATACGCTTGTCATTTCTCTCGACAGTTTAGTAAGTATCATGATAATATATCTCCATTAAATTGGCGAAAAAAACATCAGTTAAATTCAGGTTCAACAAATACTAAATTGCAATTTATCGAAAATCGCCCGCAATCAGTCAAAACTGTACCTGTAGGGAGTACAAACTAATTCAAAATTCAAAAAAACTTCTGCCTCTCCCCAATGACTAATTAACTACTTTTAGGATTGCTTAATTTTTGGATAAAAAGTTGTATAGATAAGGCAAATAAACCTAATGCAACTAACCCAAATATTCCCGCTCCCAAGGCTACTATACCTACCACTAATGTACGCACAGCGGAAGCAATGTTGATTACAGTTTGGTTATCAGAATGGGTGGGTTTATTGGCAAAAGTAGTAGCGATCGCTATCATTAGAGAATAGGTGGCAAATGCAAATCCTCCCGAAATTGTTGAGCCAATTATACAGCGTAAAGGAGTTGCTTGTACTGGAGTAGAACTATCTGCTGATGGTCTTTCTTTTGGTTGATTCATCACAATATTAATTAAGTAGAATGGTCATAAAATCCCAATTTTAATCCTGTTAATCCTTAAATCGGTGGATATCCTGATAGCGTTCACGAAGTGTGCCGAAGGCATAGCGTGGCGTTAGCCATTTCTGACAAATTATTACATGAATTAGGCGATTTTAATCCCATGTTTAATTGTTCGGGTGACAAACAATTCTAAATCATCATTAGGAATAGCTGCACGTATTCGCTGCCTGACTATTTTTGCTTGGGTTTGAGATTCGACAATAGCAAATACTGAAGGACCAGAACCAGACATCATTGTTCCTAAAACTCCTGGTTGGCTGGCAAATAATTCTCGCAATTGCAATACTTGGGGATAAGCTGGTAATACAACTTTTTCTAAATCATTATGTAGTTCTTGGACAATTTTTCCGGTATTCTGATTTAAGATCGCTTTTACCATCCTCTCGGAATGAAAAGCACTAGAACGAACCGCTAAACCTTCAGAATCTTGAATATAATTAATCCCAAATTGTTGACGATAAGTTTTATAAGCCCAAGGTGTAGAAACTTCTAAACTGCGATATTTACCCAATACTAAATGTAAATTATCCAAACTTTGCAAAGGAGAAAGTTGTTCACCCCTACCAGTAGCAATTGCCGTTCCCCCAGCAATACAAAATGGGACATCAGAACCGAGACTTGCGCCAAATTCTTCCAATTCTGATTGAGTTAATCCCAAATTCCAAAGTAAATCTATCCCCACTAACACCGCTGCGGCATTGGTAGAACCTCCCGCTAAACCAGCAGCAACAGGAATATGCTTCTTAATAGTAATATCAACACCACCAAAATTACTAAAAGCTTTAGGAAATTCTTGCGCCATTAATGCCGCTGCTTTGTAAACTAAATTAGTTTGATCTGTGGGTACTTGAGGATGATCGCAATAAACGCGGATATCTTCCGTGCTGGCAGCATGAATATCAATTTCATCAGACAACTCTATACTTTGGAGAATCATGGCTAATTCATGATACCCGTCAGCACGACTACCAATAATTTCTAAATACAAATTGATTTTTGCAGGTGCAATTAAACGATAAGAAGGCATAAGCAATTAAAAATCAAGAAATAAAATTGTGACAGGAAGAAGCTAAATTTTAATTTTTTTATAGCGGTATTCATTTGCATGAGATACAGAATTTGCCT
>JBAXRM010000214.1:0-7584 GCA_037131225.1 Nostocales cyanobacterium ELA583
TTGCCTCTTGCCTCTTGCCTCTTGCCTCTTGCCTCTTGCCTCTTGCCTCTTGCCTTTATTTAGCACCCTGCTTGAAACTCACCCAACATTTTCACTTCTGGTTCTAGCCAAATTGACCAGCGTTCTTGCACCTCATATTGAACATGACGAATGAGGGAAAAAATATCACTGGCTTTAGCTCCCCCCCGATTGACAATAAAGTTAGCATGGAGTTGAGCAACTTGCGCTCCCCCTAATTGATAACCTTTGAGTCCGGTTTGTTCAATTAACCAACCAGCCGTATAAGGTTTAGGATTTCTAAACACACTGCCACAACTAGGATAACTATAAGGCTGGGTGCTAAGTCGGTGTTTTTTATGATCCTTCGTTCTAGCCTTAACTTGTGCAGGATCAGCCCCTGGTTGGAGTTGGAAGGTGGCTTGAGTCACAATCCGCTTACCACCTTGTAGGAGTGAACTCCGGTATGTGTAGCCCAATTCCTCTGGAGAGAGAGTAGATAAAGTTCCATCTGGGAAAAGAACTTGGGCGCTAACTAACATATCTGCAATACAAGCATTATGCGCTCCAGCATTCATTACTACCGCACCGCCAACAGTTCCCGGAATACCCACAGCCCATTCTAATCCTTCCCATCCTAAAGCTGCAGCGTCCCATGCTAAAGTAGGGATAGCTTCGCCAGCAGACACGGTTAATTGACCTGTGATTGGGTTAAAATGTTTAGAGCGCAGATGCCGAGTAGCGATAACTAAACCGGGAATACCGCGATCGCTCACCAACAAATTAGAACCAGCACCCAATATTGTTACTGCTAAATCATTTTCTTTCGCGTACTCAATACTTGCTTGCAAAGCTTCTAAATCGTAAGGAGAAACATAGCACTGAGCCTCTCCTCCAACTCGATAAGAAGTGAACCCTGACAAAGAAGTCTGGGTTTTGAGGACACAATTAGTTCCTGGTAAGTAAATTACTTTACTATTATCCACATCATCTAGAGTTTGCAGTTGTGGAGTCAAATCAGAAAATTTGCAAATTTTGCCAAATCCCTGGGAAGTTATCATCTTTACTTCAATTAGTGAATTTTTGACATTTTTGTACCGTAAAAATCCGGTATTGTTACGAGCCGATCAAACTCTGCTAGAAGCAGTTCTGAGCCTAAGATGTGGCTTTTGCTGGTTCACTCATAGTGCTAATAAGTTCGGGAATAGCCTGATTCAAATTACCCGCCCCTAAAAACAGTGCCAAATCTCCCGGACGGAGACTGTGCAGTAAAAACTCACTAACCAAAGGTAAAGTTTGTTGATAAATTACCTCAGAATTATGTTTACTAATTGCAGTAGCTAAATCTTCCCCACTAATTTGCCCCAAATCAGGTTCACCCGCACTGTAAATATCAGTCAGCACAACCAAATCAGCGTGACTAAACGATTCAGCAAACTCTTTTAAAAACGTTAATGTCCGAGTATAACGATGGGGTTGGAAGATAGCAACTACCCTTTGTCCAGGTTTCGCTTGCAACCGGGCTGCGGCTAAAGTAGCCCGAATTTCACTAGGATGATGGGCATAATCATCAATAAAAGTCACCCCAGCAGCCTCACCTCGGAACTCAAACCGTCGTCTTGCACCTTCAAAAGTAGCAATACCTTTGGCAATTTCCCCAAATTCTAATCCCAAAACTCTACCCACAGCTACTGCTGCTAAGGCATTACTGAGATTATGATGACTCAATAGCTGTAAATTTAATAAACCCAAGGCTTTACCTTTTTCCCATACCAAAGCCGTTGTACCATCAGCACGATAATCTATATTGGTAACGGTGTAATCGGCACCTTTATCTGGATAGAGACTATAGCTAATAGTTGGTTTAAGGCAATCGCGCACTGTTTCACAATCAATGCTACCTACCAAAGTTTTGCAACCTTGAGCAAAAATTTGGAAAGTATCAATTACCTCTTTTAATGTTTCATAGTGATCAGGATGATCTAATTCAATATTGGTAATAATACCAATTTCTGGGGCGTGTTTCACCAGAGAACCATCAGACTCATCCGCTTCTGCTACTAAATAACGGCTTGCTCCCATTCTGGCATTACCTTCCCAAGCCTTAACTTCACCACCGACCAAAATTGTTGGATCAAGTCCAGCTTGCAACAGCATATAACCAATCATGCTACTGGTGGTAGTTTTGCCATGCGTTCCTGCCACAGCAATACTATAATAATCAGCAATTAAGGCCGCGAGAACATCAGAACGATGCCAAATCGGGCAGCCTAATTCCAGTGCAGCTTTATATTCCAAATTATTAGCATTAATAGCTGTGGAACAAATCACTTGGGGTAAGTTTGTTTTCGCCGCAGACAACTTTTCTGGAGAAGTTAATAGTAAGCCATTAGCCGCAACTTGAGGCAGAAAAAATTCTAAATTGTTTGGTTCTTGTCTACTAAAAATGTGAGCACCCAGGGATTCTAACTTATGCGTAATATGGTTAGCACGTAAATCTGAACCGGATACTGGCAACTGGCGTTTAGTTAAAACATAAGCCAAAGCAGACATTCCAATCCCACCAATCCCAATGAAATGAAATGGTCTACCACTAAAATCTATAGAATTACTCATTTTATTTACCTCTTACACCACACCACACCAGAACCACATAAGACACGCGTATCATACCAGGATTTTGATTTTTACAGATACTAACTATCCCATTCAAAATATTCATCCCTGCTGAATGATTAAATTTTGACTTTCATTCTGTCTTGTGAGCCAGATTACCCCCCGGTCGAAAATTCTTACTTCTAATCTGCTCATAAGATTATTCTGAAAATTTCTGCTACATCGGGAAAGAAAAATTTGTAAATTTAAATACATTTTGTGATGACTTTTTAGAACTAAGTAACATAGCTTTAGATACAGCAACTTGCATTACTTACCAAAAACCTCTGTTGGAATTGACTACAATAGTACATTGGTAGTGAAATTATTGTTCAATTTATAAAAATCATAATAGTCAGTTGTCAGTGGTTAGTTGTCAATATCTTCCCTCTATTTATTGCCTTGTGTCCCCTTGACTTTAAGAGTTTATAAATAAAATCTGTATTTTTTTGTGCATCTAAGAATTTCTCGTTATAAATAGCCTCCCCCTTTGCGATATGATTGGGGTCAACGATATCAACTTATAGGCATAAATACAGAGGGCAAGATACTGTGATTAGAGTTGCAATTAACGGTTTTGGGCGCATTGGACGTAACTTTGCCCGCTGCTGGGTGGGTAGAGAAAATAGCAATATTCAATTGGTCGGTATTAATGACACATCCGACCCTAGAACTAATGCTCACTTGCTTAGATATGACTCCATGCTAGGTAAGTTACAGGGTGTGGACATTAGTGCTGATGATAATTCTATCACTATTAATGGTAATACAGTTAAATGTGTATCTGATCGCAACCCAGATAACTTGCCCTGGAAAGAGTGGGGAATTGACCTGATTATTGAATCAACAGGTGTTTTCACCAGCAAAGAAGGAGCAATGAGGCACGTAAATGCCGGAGCTAAAAAGGTTCTGATTACAGCCCCTGGCAAAAATGAAGATGGTACTTTTGTGATGGGTGTAAACCATCTTGATTATGACCACAACAAACACAACATCATCAGTAATGCCAGTTGTACAACCAACTGTTTAGCTCCTATTGCCAAGGTATTAGATGAAAAATTTGGTATCATCAAAGGCATAATGACCACTACCCACAGCTACACAGGTGATCAGCGTTTACTAGACGCTTCCCACCGTGATTTGCGTCGGGCTAGGGCAGCAGCTATTAATATTGTTCCTACCTCCACTGGTGCAGCAAAAGCAGTAGCCTTGGTACTTCCTCAGTTGAAGGGTAAGTTAAATGGTGTCGCTTTGCGCGTACCAACTCCTAACGTTTCCATGGTGGATTTTGTAATTCAAACTGAAAAACGCACAATTGCTGAAGAAGTTAACCAAGCTCTCAAAGAAGCGGCTGAAGGTTCTCTCAAAGGCATTTTAGGTTACAGCGAATTGGAACTCGTATCTTCTGACTATCAAGGTACAAATGAATCTTCTATCGTTGATTCTCACTTAACTCTTGTTATGGGCAATGACATGGTAAAAGTCATGGCATGGTATGACAATGAGTGGGGTTATAGCCAACGTGTTCTTGATTTGGCTGAATTAGTAGCCCAAAAATGGGTTTAATAGTTAGTTGTTCGTTGTTTCAATACCACTGACCACTGATTAATGAAATGGGCGCAGGCCCTGCGCCCCTACTAACCAAAATGTTGGAATCCCTGACTGAGACTGAGAACTTGGTTGGGGATTTCTGCTTTTTTATGGTGGAGAATTACTGTTGAGCTTGGGGTAATTGTGCCGATTATGGCTGCACCTGTGCCTAGTTTTTGTACTAATTTTAATGCAGGTTCTAGTGGTAAACACAGGACTAATTCAAAATCTTCGCCACCATAGAGGGCATATTCTAATGCTTTTTCTGGTGTTAGCCACTCTTCAAAGGCTGATGGTAAGGGTATTTTACTAGATTCTATAACTGCACCGACTTGACTGGCTCGGCAAATTTGTAATACTGCGTCTGCTAAACCGTCGCTGCTATCCATACCGGCAACGCTAATTTTAGATTTTAGATTTGGGATTTTGGATTGCGATTCTACAATTTTCCACAAAATAGGTAAGACATCTAACCGGGGGTTGGGGCGTTGGTGGGCGGTGATTAAAGCTGCTTTTGCTTCAGTTTTGAGGTGTTGTCCAATTTCGGGGTGTAAGAGCAATTCTAAGCCGCCACGCGAACCGCCATGAGTCCCTGTGACGACTATTACATCTTCTGGTTGAGCAGTAGCACGACGAATAATAAAATCGGGGTGAGCTTGACCAAAGGCGGTAATTGCTAAAGTGGCTATGGGCGATCGCACTATATCACCACCAACTATAGGCACATCATATTTTTGCAAACATTCTGTCATGCCTTGATATAGTCGTTCCACCCAATTCACAGTTACATCTCCCGGTAAACCTAGTCCGACAGTTATTCCCACCGGAGTTGCCCCCATTGCTGCCAAATCGGATAAATTAGCTGCCGCAGCCCGCCAACCTGCATCCTCTGGAGAGGTGGTAACATCACTAAAATGCACGCCATCAATGAGCATATCTGTCGTAACTATTAAAGATTGGTGTGGTTGGGTTACTAATACCGCCGCATCATCACCAATGATATCGGGTGGACAAAAGCGTTGTAATCTTTCTAAAAGACCTTGTTCACCAATATCTCGAACTCGCAAAGAAGATAAATCGCTATTCATAATTAAATTTACACATTAGTTTAAAGACTAAAATAAAAGTATCATCGCGGAGACTATTGATATGGCAGGGCTATTTCATTCTAGATTTAACCAACGAATTTAGGTATTTCTAGGCATCGTGAGATAGAATCCCTGAAGCCCAAAATGACGCATTCTCGTAAATAGATAAAATGTCAGATTTTAGAATAAAATAGCCCTGATTGGTATGGTAAAAACATTAGGAAAAAACCTTTCCTTTCAGGAATACTTAAACCATGATGACGGACTTGGTTTTAAGTATGAACTGGTAAATGGTAAAACTTCTTTTTTCTTGCTATTACCATGTAAATCTAAAATATAAATTTCATCAAAAGTTTTCATTAAACTTTGACGCATTCCCCGAAAAGTCGGATTATCTAAATATCCATGATTTGTAATAAAAGCTAAAATACCGTAACCTGTTTTTTCAATTCTCCATTGACTAAAGCGGATAAATTTCACATAATCATCATTTAACCATTTAGGATTTTTTTCACCTAAAGGTTTTCCGTCAACTTCAAAATAACTTTCTGTTTTACTACTAGAAATAGTATCTTTTCCATTTAAAAGATTTTTGATCCAATCACCTGTATTTACAGAATGTCCAGAATAAGGAGGATTTCCCATAATTACCATAACTGGATTTTCTTCTTTAATTTGTTTTGCTGCTTCTGCTTCTTGTTTAATTTGATAAGCAAAACTAACAACTTGATCTTCTATTTGAAAAGCCTCTTGTAATGTATTTGTTAAATAAATCCTTAACCGTTCATCAGAACTAAAATCATAACCCAATTCTTGCAACTGTAAACCTAACTTCATGTGTGCTACAGTATAAGGTGCCATCAACAATTCAAAACCAAATAATCGGGGTAATAAATGTTGACTCACATAACTTGACCACATCCCCTTTTGAGATTTAAACTTATCATAAATAAAATCAATCACACTGTGCATAAAAGTTCCCGTACCAACCGCAGGATCTAAAATCAAAACTTGATGAGTTTCGATAGTTCCCTCACCTTTGGAATTAGGAATTTTAATCTCTTTAGAATCTGCTAAACCTTTACTAATATTAAACTTATGTATGAGAATATAATCTACACTTTTAACAATATAATCAACCACAGGTTCAGGAGTATAATAAACCCCTCTTGATTCTCGCATTTTGGGATCATATTCTGCCAAAAATGTCTCATAAAAATGCACAACAGGATCTTCTCGGCGAGTTCTTTTACCAAAATCTTTAAGAATTTCTGCCATTTCCGTTTGTTGGAGAATATTCGCTAAATCATCCACAGCCCAACTAATTCTATCATCTAAATCTGGTCCGGCTATTTGTCCAAAAATACTCCTCAGAAATAGGTTGGTTTTTGGTAATTTAAAAGCTGCTGTTTCCCGTGAAAAAGTCTGAGGATTATCAGTATTACATCTGGCTGCAAATAAACCATAACAAATAGTTTGGGCGTACATATCCGCAAATTGTTCGACAGTGAAATCCTTAATTAATACTCGTTGAAATGACTCTAATTGCTGACGTAACATTCCTCCATTATCTACATCATTTAAAGCTGTTTTAATTGCATCTCTAATTAATTGCGCGAAACCCTTCCCCATGCGTTTAGCTAAATCCTTTGGTGTGGTAATTTGGGGAACTTTAGCTAATAAAAATTGTCGCAAAAGTTGGTCAACTTCCTGTATTCCTTCCTTATCAAGCTTGATTTTTTTGTTTTTATCAATAGTTCCTAAAGATGCAGATAATCTTAATTCTCCTTGCACATACCAACGAAACTCTAAATAATCAGTTAAAATCAAATTACCTAAAGCCTGAAAATAACGCCCCATTTGGGCAGTTTTTTCTACTTTATTGAGAGAAATACCAATATCTTTAGCTTCAATATGTCCAACTTGTAAAACACCATTTTTCACCACAAAATCTGGCGCACCGCAAGCGATTCTTTTCGGTTCATTGATAGCTTGAATTTGAGAATCTAAAGAATCTATTAATTTTTTCAATGCTGGGCGATAAGTATGTTCTGTGGCATTTTGTTGTTGATAAATTTGTGTAACTTCTTGGATGTAGGTTTGTAGATTATTCATATAATGTATGTATTTGACAACAATTTAGATTGAATTAAGTTATAAGTAACTCAACTTCAAAAATGACCTTTATCTCCAAATCTTCCCTCAATCATATTCTGCCACTAACTCCCGTTTCATTAATGCCATAAATATGATG
>JBAXRM010000215.1:0-7570 GCA_037131225.1 Nostocales cyanobacterium ELA583
AGGTTTGGAGAGGGGTTAATTTATACCTTGAAAACTTTTAAAACATCCTCTAAGATATTTAAGGCGACTGATTTTATTACTAAACCTGTAGACAAAGATCAAATATTTGGGATATTAAACAAACATTTACACACAATTTATAGCAATAAATATTCCCAAGATTTAACCTTTTTTTGTTAATTAGTTAGTTATTAAAATTTAGGTGAATTTTAGAGGTAAACCATCCTGAAATATTAATAATTCTCCCGGTTCAATTTGTGTCCAAACTTCGTTATCAGTTAAGGGTGTAGTGACAATGACAGCAACGCAATCTTTTGGTGTGGTCAATTCACTAAAATCTACAGTCATCTCTTCATCAATTAAATGAGCCGCAGCAAAAGGTGCTTGTCTGATAATGTAGCAAAGTTTAGTTGAGCAATGGGTAAAAAAATGCTCACCATTTGATAATATGTAGTTAAAAGATCCAGTGGCTGCTATTTCTTTAGTAATTTCATGTAATGTTTGGTAAAGTTCCTTGAGAGGTGGTTGTCCTTGGGGGAAATGCGATCGCAAAGTATTAAGAATTAAACAAAATGCCTTTTCGCTGTCCGTAGTCCCCACAGGTTGAAAAATACCATGATTTTCGGGGTTAAAATCTGGTAAGTTGCCATTATGGGCAAATACCCAATATCTTCCCCAAAGTTCTCGACGGAAAGGATGACAGTTTTCTAAAGCTATTTCACCTTGGGTGGCTTTGCGGATATGGGCGATAACATGAGTAGAATGAATGGGATACTGACGGATAAAATCAGCAATTGGTGACGCTATAGAGGCTTCAGCGTCTAAAAAAATTCGACATCCTTTTCCTTCAAAAAAAGCAATTCCCCAACCGTCGCTATGTTCATCTGTTTTTCCTCCTCTTGCAGAAAAACCCTCAAAGGAAAAACAAATGTCTGTGGGTACGTTGCAGTTCATTCCTAGCAATTGGCACATTAGTATTGTAGTTGTAAAGCTAAACTAAAGAATAACTGATTAATTTTGAGGCGATAGCTTCAATGCTCACATTTAATTATAAGATATATGAATATGTCTCGCCTAAAGGCAAGAAGAATCAGGGTTGTAAAGGTTTAATTGTCAACTCTTGACTATTCCTTGCTCCTAACTTCCAAATTCTTGAGTTTCTAGTTGTTTTTTAGCGCGTTTTAATTGTTTCCACAAAATATGAATTTGTTTGTAAGCATCCTCTGAAGACATTTTACCAGCAGTTTGCAAATTACAAATATAGCTTACTCGTTGGGAAAATTCTTGAAGACTAGCATTAAAAACTAGATATTCTGGCTTGAACTGACCATAATATGAACTGCGAGGATGGAGAAAATCACATAGTTCAGATAGAAAATCAGATTCCTTTTTCATAGTATTTTTTTAACTTATGCTAAACATTGTGTTGAGTGGGTATACAAAATTGTCCTGATGCCATCTTTCTACTACAAAGCCTCGTAAATTGATAGAGATACCGTACTTTTAAATTTGTTATGAGTATATCATATATTCTTTGCCATGAAGCAAGACGTTTCTAGGTGATTTTTTATCAATTTCTCATAGAGAATTTATCAATCTAGTGGAGTTGATTGGCCAAGAAAGAGAAAAATAGCAAATAATAGGATTATGAACAAACGCTATTTTTTGCAAATTAGTACCGTAATCATCGGTACAGCCTTTTTTTCCCGCTATATCAATTGGAGTTCAGAACCGATGGCACTTTCTAATACAGAGTTTACAGTCACAAAAACGGAAGATGAATGGAAGAGTATCCTTACATCAGAACAGTTTCAGGTATTGCGGAAACACGGTACAGAACGCTCCCATACCAGTCCTCTCGATAAACAATATGAACCTGGTACTTATGTCTGCGCTGGTTGTGGACAAGCTTTGTTTACTTCAGATACTAAGTTTAATAGTGGTACTGGCTGGCCAAGCTTTTTTAAACCCATTGAAGGAGCGATCGCTACTACTACAGATAGATCATTGTTCATGACTAGAGTTGAAGTTCATTGTAGTAATTGTGGTGGACATTTAGGCCATGTTTTCAATGATGGGCCTCAACCAACTGGTCAACGCTACTGTATGAATGGTGTATCTTTACAGTTTACACCTGCGTAGATTACTAGTACGGTTCACTTTTTAAACTCTTACAAGGGGTTCAAACCCCTTGTTTTATTTTGTCAAAAGCGAGAAATTGTAATATAGCAGGTAGTATCTACATAAAATTGTGGAAAAAAGGATAAATAAGGATTAGATAATGCAAGTTCTCAAAAGATCTATCAAGCCAGAAAGTTATATATCGTTTCTCCACATCTATCAAACCACGTGGGGGACTGCTGGTGATATTTGTTTAGTTCGTGAATCTGTAGCTGAATCTAGCGCATCGAAATTTGTAGGCCGCAGAATTCAACTAGCCCTTCCTAAAGGAATGGAACGTGATTACTTAGTAAATATTCCAGTTATAAAAATTGCAGGTCATGTAGGTGAGGGGCATCCTAAAGATCCGCAATCTGAATGGGAAGCTTATGATGGCATAGATCCAGAAATAGCAGCTACTGTTCTGAAAATTTGGGGCTTTAAGTTAATTGAGTTATAGAAAATTATAGGGTGTGTCCAGAATTATCTTCCTAACACACCCTATAAATTAGACATCTGGTAGAAACTAAATATGCGTGATCTAAAACCCTTGTAGAGCCGAGAAACCCTACCCATGGAACGTCTCTACATTTATTCCTGGAGATGTCTATTGAAAATTCCTTGGTAATGTACCTAGTAAAGCTTGGTGAAATTCAAAATTCATTTTGAATTGTTAATTCCGAGAAAGCGGTACTAGCGTCTGCCACGATAAGGAACGGCATTCAAGTAATCAATATCAAAAGAAGATAGCTTTTGAGCGTAGTTACCTTTACCACCTACAGAAGCAGCCATAGCTGCAAATTTCCGAGGATCTCCTTCTACCATACGCTTTTCTTTAGCTTTAGCACTGTAGAAGTTTTCCAAGGTAAAGTGCCAGTCGGTTTTGACTGTACCTGCTGTTTCTTGGAAGTCTGAACCGTAACGGGGAGTGTCCAAGTTAAAGGGACGATCTACAAACCGCTTACGTTGGTAAGGAACGGTATTTTCACCAAAGTTTTGAGTGTACTCTTCGCTGTCAATTAAAGCATCAACAAAACCACTAAAGCCTTTTGTACCAATGACAATTGACCAAGCAATTTCTTCTTTTTTATTGTAAGCAGAACGACCCAATAAGCGTTTGAGAGTGATGTCTACCAAACGGTAGTTGTTGTTAACAGAAACAACTAAACGATAGAAAGCTTCAGATTTAGCTAAACCCCGGATAAAGTCACGAACTGACAAAGAACCGTTTTTGAGTTGAGATTCTAAAGTCCCTTGACGGTTAAACTTGAGAATTTCATGTTCACTGAAAACTTGGCGATAAGCAGCCCAAATGATATTTGTCATGTCAGTGTAAGAACTAACATCTTCAATCCGATAGATATAAGGTGTATCTTCATTTTGGTCAGCAACGCCAAAGCTGCCCACTCGGTGATTTTGACTACTTGGATTGTATTGAAGTAATGGCAATGCCATATTATTTTTCTCCTTTTATGATCAAATTAAACAAAGAAAGATTTCGTTCTAGACATACCCCGCCCTGAACTGATAGCGTAGCGTGGCGTAAGCCATAGTTTAGGGCTAATAACTAAAGTCCGTTAAAACGGACTATAAACTTTTTTTCAGTCGTCTTTAGACGACTTTTGCTATTAGACTCAGAATTTATTCTGAGGCGGGGTTAATTACTTATTTTCCCCTCAAAAGGTTAGTAGATATTACTCATTCCTAACCAATGGAGGATAAATAAGAAAGTGATGCCTGCGGTTATTACCAGTAATACAGCAGACAATGCTCCCAAATCAACATTTGGCCTTGAGCTTGGGAAGAAAAACCGACCTTTTTGGACAATACCTGCTCGGTCACGGTAATCAGCACCATAACGAGGGGTAAAGCTGATAGGTCGGTCTGTGGTCATCCGTTTGCGTTGATAGGGTACGGTGTACTCGCCAAAGGCTTGTTCATACTCACTACTATCAATCAGAACATCCACAAATTTTCCCCAACCTAGAGTAGCAATTTGAATTGACCAAGCAATTTTTTCTTGCTCATTGTAGGGAGAACGACCCAAGATCCTTTTCAGGAACATTTCTACCAACCGATAGTTGTTATTTGGTGTCACAACTAGCTGATAAAATCGCTCTGATTTCACTAAACCACGAATGAAGTCTTTAACCGTAATTGACCTATTTTTGAGTTGGGTTTCTAAGGTAATTTGACGGTTAAATTTGAGAATCTCCTGTTCGTTGAAAACTTGGCGATAAGCAGCCCAAATTAGTTGATCAATTTCGCTGGAAGAGTTGGCATTTTCAATGCGGTAGATATAAGGATTGTCTTCATTAATATCTGCCGTGCCAAAGCTGCTAACTCGTTGGTTTTGAGTTGTAGGTTTGTATTCAAGTAAAGGAATTGCCATTTTAAAGAACCTGCCTTTTTGTAAAGTTGGCATCTTAAAACGTCGTCATACTTAGCAAACTAACTAAAATTAAAATCCTTAAAAAATGCAAACTTTGTCACTTTGATCACCGAAATTGCCCAGCCATTTCAAAAACTATTTAGCGCAGAGGAAAACTAACACTAGGACTGATAGAAACAGGAATATCTTTTGATGTCGTTTCCCTGGTAGTGTTAGGAATTTGGATATTGGCAGTGCTAACTGGTATAGGGGTCAGTGTTTTAATTTTAATGGAATTTGCCATATCCAAAAAGTTTTTAATGTCGCCCCATTTATAACGAGCTTCTTCTAGTTGGTCGCGCCAGTAGTCGCTGTATCTTGGTGTTACCAAATTAAAGGGTCTATCTTTATAACGTCGTCTTTGGTAAGGAACGATATTTTCACCAAAGTTGTTTTGATATTCTTCAGAATCTAGCAAAGCATCAACAAAACCACCCCAACCTTTGGTAGCAATGACAATTGACCAAGCGATTTCTTCTTCTTTGTTGTAAGGTGCGCGACCTAATAACCGTTTCAGTCCAATTTCTACTAATCTGTAATTAGAATTACTCTGAATTACCAAACTTTGAAAAGCATCAGATTTAGCTAACCCCCGGATAAAATCGCGGACGGTAATTGCTTTGTTTTTTACTTGGGATTCTAAAGTAACTTGACGGTAAAATTTGAGAATTACGTGTTCGCTGAAAAGTTGCCGATAAGCCGCCCAAATTAATTCTTCTACTTCTCCACCAAAGGCATAGTCTTCGATGCGGTAAATTGTGGGTGTATCTTCGTTGGGGACTTCATAACCAGAAACGCGCTGGTTTTGAGAACTGGGTTTGTATTTTAGTAAAGGTATTGTCATGTTTGTTAGTTGTTAGTTGTTAGTTGTCAGTTGTTCTTACTAATGACCAATAACTAATTTTTGGCGTTAGCAGGAATGTAACGATAAGGTAAAGAAACTGCTACAGGTTTAATGGTGGGTTGTTCGACACTATCTTTGCTAGTATCAGTGATTTCTGCGTTACTAACGTAAGATTGGGCGGTAGCTAAACTGCGTTGGTAGTTAACCTCGTTGGTAATAATTGATCCAGCCATGATAAAGAAGTTGGCAGGAATTGCCCGACGGATATCGGCTGTAGTCAGTTGTCCTGATGTACGGATGCTATAGTAGGAACGGCCAGCCATTTCGCGAATGTTTTGAGTATCGCGCCAGTCAGCACCATAACGGGGGTTAACTAGGTTGAAAGGGCGATCGCCAAAACGACGACGTTGAAAAGGGACAATACTATCACCAAAGTTGTCTAAATACTCGTCTGATGCTAATAAAGCATCTATAAAACCGTGTAACCCTTTAGTGCCAATGACAATTGACCAAGCGATTTCTTCGTCTTTGTTGTAAGCAGCCCGGCCTAAGAACCGTTTTAAGGTGATGTCAACTAAGCGATAGTTGGAGTTTGTATCTGCCACTTCGGTGCGGTAAACCTCTGATTTACCTAAACCCCGGATAAAATCACGTAGGGTAATCGCCCGGTTTCGCAATTGTGATTCTAAAGCGGTTTGCTTATAGCTGGCTAAAATCAGGTGTTCGCTGAAAATTTGGCGATACGCAGCCCAAATAATACTATCAATATCTTGGTCTGTGGTGGCACGATCTAAGCGATAAATAGTTGGGGTGTCTTCGTTGGGGACTTCGTAGCCTTCTACGCGCTGGTTTTGGGATTTGGGCGGATATTCTAATAGCGGTATTGACATCTTGACTTTTACCTTGTTATTTGGTATATAAATCTGTTTACTGGCTACAGGCCAACTGAACGCGAGCGCGAACGGCTTTTTCAGGATCTTTAGTCAGCATTAATTGAAATTTAGCAAAAATAGGCGCTTGGACTATAACTGTTTTTGCTAAAGCTTGTAACCCAACAATAGCAGCATAACGAATTGACCAATCTGTATCTTCGCAGATAAACAGAAGTGTCTCTAGGGCGCGGTTGATAGCTGTTTGACTTGCAGAAATGTCTAGCTTATGCCAATATAGATTTCCCAGCCCTTTAGCAGCAGCACGGCGCACACTGGGGGCAAAATCAGTGAGTGTTGTAGAGATGAGAATATCTAAAGCACGGGGATCTGCGATCGCAGCTATTGTGCGAATCGAATAAGCCCGTGCGCCATAGTTATAATCATCAATTTGGTCTAGCAATTGTGGAACTGCTATTTCTCCCAACTCTGTCAATCCTGCTGCTGCTACTATGGCCGCTTCTGGATTGTTATAACCAAAAACAGCAATTAAAGTAGGAATTGCCGATGGATTTTTGGCTGCTGCCAGATTTTTAACCGCTGTCACCAGTTGAGATGGTGTTTCTGCTGCGGTAATAGCCTGAATTAGTTCATCCATTTGATTAGTTGTCAGTGGTCAGTGGTCAGTGGTCAGTGGTTTTACAACTGACAATTAACAACTGAAAACTGACTATAAAAGTGAATCCATGAGATTCATAACTCGGATAGCTTGTTCAGATATACCAAAAGTATCAGACTGTTCTGGCAATTGATACTCTAATAATCCTTTTAAAGCAATAAGTTTGAAGCTACTTTCCACTTGCGCTTGGGCGATCGCTTCTGCTGCGGCCAAATACCCAATTGCCCCCAAGTCTCCCAACACAACGCGGCGCATCTTCAAATCACCTGTTGCCAAAGTTTTCACTAATAACTCACCATAAGTAGAGTCTTGTGTCAGTTGGTACATGGCTCGCGCGGCGGAGCATTGTAATCGAGGAACTGAATGCTGGAGAAAAGGCTGAACAAGAGAAATAGCCTCAGTTGCACCCATAGCTCCCAAGGCTTCTAATACTGCTGTATAGGGCTGGGCAAGGTGGGGAAAACCAGGTACTTGTACAGCAGCCTCAACTCCCCCATCTAGTAGTTTTATTAGGGCTGGTAAGGCTGTTTTATCCCCAAGCATCGCCAAAGATTGGGCTGCTGCTTCGCGGACATAAAAATCAGCAC
>JBAXRM010000216.1:0-7496 GCA_037131225.1 Nostocales cyanobacterium ELA583
TAACGCCACGCTATGCCTTCGGCACACTTCGTGAACGCTATCAAACACCCTCTAACAGATAATTTTTGCCCCTGCGATTCTTCTCAATGAAGAATTGCCAAATCAACATCATACAGATACAGATAGAGTTTTAACTATTTATTCCTTCAAATTATTATCAACTATGACATTACCTGAGCCTCAAATTGATGTTAAAGAAATTCCACCATCTTTCCCTAAATCAAGACGGTGGCCGCGATTACTACTAGCGACACTATTATTAATTGGGGGTGGGAGTGGAATTGTTTGGAAATTGCTAACTCCTGAAAAACCAAATCCAGCAGTCGCTAATGCTGCACCTCCAGGAGTTAAAGTTAAACTATCATCAGTACAAACAGGTACAGTCGAAGATAGTACAGAATATATAGCCAGCTTGGAATCTCGGCGTTCAGTCAATCTTCAACCTAGAATTCAAGGTCAAGTTTCGCAAATATTCGTCAAGTCGGGAGATTTAGTTTCCGCTGATACTGCAATTCTGCAAATAGATTCTCGACAACAACAAGCCGCAGTTAGTAGTTTATCTGCTGCTGGTCAAGGTTCGCAAGCGCAATTAGGAAACGTTCGTGCTACTCTGAAATCTTTACAAGCAGAACGGTTAGCCAATATTGCAGATGTCCGCTTAAACCAACAAGATTATAATCGCTATTCTGAATTAGCCGCACAAGGGGCTGTATCGCGTCAAACTCAAGATTTATATGCCAACAAACTGGCTACAGCAAAAGCCCAACTAGGGGCGATAGATTCCCGCATTCAAGCACAAATAGCTACTATATCCCAGGTAGAAAAATCCTTACAACAAGCTGATGCCAATATTAGACAACAACAAGTTCAACTTCAATATTATAAAATTACTGCTCCTTTTGCGGGAACTGTTGGTGATATTCCCGTTAAAGTTGGCGATTTTGTCAATACTTCCACACCATTAGCTACTATTACCCAAAACCAACCTTTAGAAGTTAAAATTCCTGTTCCCTTGGAAAAAGGTCCGCAATTGCGTCAAGGATTACCAGTGGAATTAATTAACGCCCAAGGTCAAATCATTGCTAATACTAGCGTATTCTTTATTTCTCCCAATATCACAAATAACTCTCAATCAATATTAGTAAAAGCACTTTATGACAACGCCAATGGACTATTACGAGCAAATCAATTAATTCGGGCTAAAGTGATTTGGAATCAACGTTCTGGGGTAGTAATTCCGACTACAGCCATATCTCGCATAGCTGGGGAAACCTTTGTATTTGTAGCCAAAACAGAAAAATCTCCTCAAGGTGTTTCCCAATTAATAGCTAAACAAAAACAGGTGAAATTAGGAAATATTAAAGGTAATGATTACCAAGTAATTGAAGGATTACAACGAGATGAAAAATTGATTATCTCAGGAATCCAAAATCTCAGAGATGGACTCCCAATAATTCCTGAAAATTAGTCAGTTGTCAGTTATCAGTTGTTAGTGGTCAGTTGTTCAGTTACCAATTACCAATTACCTATTACCTACTACCAATTACCAATTTATGTTTGTTGACTTTTTTATTAAGCGACCTGTATTTACCAGTGTCTGCGCTATTATCATTTTGCTAGTCGGGGCAATCAGTATTCCCACATTACCCACAGCCCAGTATCCAGAAATTAGTCCCACGCAGATTATTGTCACTTCTAATTATGTTGGTGCTAGTGCAGAAATTGTCGAAAGTACCGTAACAACGATTTTAGAGCGACAGATTAACGGTGTCGAAGGCATTAAATATATGACTTCGAGCAGTAGTAATGATGGCAGTAGCACAATTACTGTAACATTTGATGCCTCAAAGGATAAGGATATTGCCGCCGTTGACGTGCAAAATCGCGTTACCTCCGCTGAACCCCAATTACCAGATAGTGTCAAGCAAACGGGAGTGACTGTGAGCAAACAGTCTAATAACATTCTGTTAGCAATGGGTTTATACAGTGACAATAAAGCCTTAGATAATATCTTTTTAAGTAATTATGCAGATTTATATTTAGTAGACTCCCTCAAACGCATCAAAGGTGTCAGTGAGGCGCGGATTTTTGGTGAACGCCGTTATGCAATGCGACTATGGCTTGACCCCAATAAACTGGCTAGTCGAAATTTAACTACTGGTGATGTAATTAATGCCCTTAACGAACAAAATTTACAGATAGGTGCGGGGCAAATTGGACAACAGCCAGCCGTAGATGGTCAAATGTATCAAATTGATTTGAGGGCAGTTAGTAGGCTGACAGAAGTTGGGGAATTTGACAATTTAGTCATTAAAACTGCTGCTGACGGTAGTTTGATTAAATTAAAAGATGTGGGAAGAGCAGAACTAGGCGCTCAAAACTATAGCTCATTTCTCCGCTTCAAAGGTAATGAAGGTGTAGGGATTGGCATATTTCCGACACCGGGAAGTAATGTTTTAGACGTTGCTAATTTGGTCAAAAAGGAAATGGTGCGATTGTCCCAAAGCTTTCCCCCAGGGATGAAATATCAAGTGGCATTTGATACCACTACCATTGTAGAAGAATCTCTGGCAGAAGTCGTAAAAACTCTCTTAGAAGCGATCGCCTTAGTAGTTCTTGTCATCTTTATCTTCTTACAAGATTGGCGCACAACGTTAATTCCTGTCATCACCATTCCTCTATCTTTAGTTGGAACTTTTGCCTTTGTCAAAGCCTTTGGTTTTTCCGTCAACACCTTAACCATGTTTGGTTTAACCCTAGCAACGGGAATGGTAGTTGATGACGCAATTATTGTAGTGGAAAATACCTCCCGCTTAATCCAAGAAAAAGGAATGTCACCTCGTGAAGCGGCTTCAGTCTCAATGCAAGAGCTATTTGGGGCGGTAATTGCGACTTCTTTGGTATTAATGGCAGTATTTGTCCCTGTCGCCTTTTTCCCTGGTTCAACGGGACAAATTTACAAACAATTTGCCCTGACAATTGCCTTTTCTATTGCCATTTCCACATTTTTGGCTCTCACCCTCACACCTTCTCTTTCTGCCTTGTTATTAAGGCAAAGACCCGCACCTAGAGGGATTTTTGGTTGGGTATTTGGGAGAATTAACTGGTTTTTAGAAGCCATGCGTCGGGGATATGAACGCTCTTTAAGATTTTTGACAAAAATCAAAGTAATCGTTGTCCTGGCATTTATTGGTTTATTGGGTTTCACAGCTTGGCTTTACATGACCGTACCCACAGCATTTCTTCCCGACGAAGACCAAGGTTATTTCATCACCATTATCCAAGGACCAGAAGGTTCTTCACTCAAATACACCAGTAAAGTTATGAGTGAAGTAGAAGCCAAAATCCTCAAATTACCCGAAGTTACAGGTACTTTTGCCATTGGTGGTTTTGGTTTTAGTGGTAGTACCGCTAACAGTGGCGTAATTTTTACAACTCTTAAATCCTGGGATGAACGTAAACAACCCAATCAATCTGTACAAGCTATTATTGGTAATTTAAGAAAAAGCTTTTCAGGAATTACAGAAGCGAGAGTTTTCCCAGTGAATCCCCCCGCAATTCGCGGTTTAGGTAGTTTTAGTGGTTTCCAATTCCAGTTACAAGATATAGCAGGAACAAACAGCTTGAATTCGATGTTGCAAACGGTGGGACAGTTCATGATGCAGGGTAATAAAACCCCCGGACTGCAAGCTGTATTTAGCACTTTTACGGCAAATACACCACAAATCTTAATTGAAGTTGACCGCAATAAAGCGAAATCTTTGCAAGTTGCCATTGACGATATTTTTAAAACCCTACAAACTTACTTAGGTTCACGATATGTCAATGATTTTAATTTCCTGTCTCGCACATATCGAGTATATATCCAAGCAGATGCTCAGTTTCGTTCTAACCCTGATGATATCGGTTTATTAAATGTGCGTTCTGCAACTAATCAGATGATTCCTTTGAGTAGTTTAGTGAAACTAACTCCCACAACAGGAGCGCAAACTATCAATCACTACAACTTATTTCGTTCCATTGAAATTAACGGTTCTCCTGCTCCTGGTGCTAGTTCTGGACAAGCAACCCTGGCTATGGAACAACTAGCCAAAAAGATATTACCAACAAGTATGGGATATGAATGGTCAGGTATTACTGCTGAGGAAAAACAATCTGGTGGACAAGCACCAATCATTTTTGGTTTGGGATTACTTTTCGTCTTTTTAGTCTTAGCTGCTCAGTATGAAAATTATGTTGATCCTTTAATTATTATGCTTTCAGTTCCTTTAGCGATTATGGGAGCTTTAGCGTCACAATCATTACGAGGTTTAAATAATGATGTATTTTGCCAAGTAGGGTTAGTAATGTTAATAGGTTTAGCTAGTAAAAATGCGATTTTAATTGTGGAATTTGCTAACCAATTACAAGAGCAAGGTTTATCAATTACTAAAGCCGCAGTAGAAGCAGCACAAGGTCGTTTACGTCCCATTCTCATGACGGCTTTTTCGACTTTGTTGGGGATTTTTCCTCTCGCAACTGCCACAGGTGCAGGTGCAGCAAGTCGTCAGTCTCTGGGTACTGCTGTATTTGGGGGAATGTTTGTGGCAACTTTTTTAAGTTTATTTATTGTCCCCATTCTCTATATTATCATTGGGACAATTCGTCAGCGTTTGCAACCTATTAATAAATATCCGCATTCATAAACCCGTAAACAGGATTTCACTCGTTCCCTCCTTCTCAGTGTTCGACTGCCTGCGACCAGGTGATTTACCGCGAGTTTTCGGTGGTTGAGCAGGAGTATAAATAGCAATACCTTAGCCATTTTTGTGTAGGTCGGGTTAAGCGAAGATAAACCCGACGTATTTGTTGGGTTTCTCTTCGCCACGCTCCACGAACGTGCCATTGCTTCGCAACGCTAACGCTAACAACCCAACCTACGAATCAAGGAATTTTTTGATTTGGCTAAAGTGTTGAAATAGTAGCCAAAATTAGAGTAAATGCTTGTGCTACACGCCCTGGAGGGAGATTATCTTGCTTTGACTGATTGCCAAAGATATTTTAGCCAAAAGGGCTGGAATTGGCGTTTTCGCCCTGCTGCTTTGATTACCTCAACACGCACAATCTCCATTTCTCTGTTTGGTGACTGTAAAAAATGGAAGCCCTTTATCATGGTTTCTAGATTTCTCTAAAACGATATAGCGGTATGCACTTGAATGAGATACATCATAAGCCCCCTCCTTGCTTGCGGGGTGGGGGTTGGGGGTGGGGTTCTTGTATCTCACTCAACCGAGAACCGCTATAATTCTAGAATCAATCATTAACGATATTACAAGGGTTTCAGAATTTAATTTACTAACTCTTATTATCGCGGGCAAGATGCCCGCACCACCAATCATCAATCACCAATCACCAATCACCAATCACCTATTCAGCAGTTTTATTAGCTGCACGATTAGCGCGGGCTTCGGCTGAATCCATTACTTCTGCAAAGTTTTCCACAACTTCACCGGGGAAGTTTTCTAATACTCTGGTAGAAATAGCGACTCGACCTTTACCTTCATCTAAATCAATAATTACAGCTTTAATTGGTTGACCGATTTGAAAGATTTTTTCTAAAGAGTCAATGAATTTTTGGCTAACTTGTTTAATGTGTAGTAAAGCACTGACACCATTAAAATCTACAAATACACCAAAAGGTTTGATACCTGTGATTTTTCCTTCTATCAATTGACCGATTTCTAATAAACTGAAGTTACTAGAACGAGCGGCTAAACGCTGAGAAAGAACGAGTTTATTGTTATCACGATTAATTTCTAAAAAGCCGACGGTGAGATTTTGACCTTTGAGTGCTTCTAGGTTATCACGTTCGGACAAGTGCGATCGCGGAACAAACCCCCGTAAACCCAGAAGATCAACAGTGACACCACCTTTATTCACACCTGTTACTCGCACTTGTACAGTTTGGGACTTCTCCTGTATTTCTAACAGTTTTTCCCAAATTTGTTTAACTTCCAATTGCTTGCGAGAAATAGTAACTTGACCTTCAGCATCTTGATCCCGAATAATCAAAAACTCTAGTTCCTCATTCATCGGTAATAGTTCCGACAAATCAGTTCCTGTTCTCAAAGAAGCCTCATCTTGGGGAAGAAATGCAGATGATTTACCACCAATATCAACATAAGCACCATCATGGTCAATTTGGAACACTTTGCCACGAACAACTTGTCCCTTTTGAAATTGATAATCGTGTTTTTCCAGTGCTTTGGCAAAATCGTCCATTGAAAAAGATGCATTGGCTGTTTGAGAAAGTTGAGATTCGGAATTCATGACTTTTGAAGATAAATAGTTAGTTATTAGTTGTCAATCAATTTTGGATTTACGTTAGCGAAGCGTACGCAGCGCAGCGAGTATTTTGGATTTTGGATTTACTCCACTCTAAAATGTGGAGCTTGAGGATTTTAGATTGGCGTTAGCGAAGCGTACGCAGCGCAGCGAGTATTTTGGATGAATTCCGCCCTGAAGGGGCGGGGCTTGTACCGAAAATTCCCAATCTAAAATCTAAAATCTAAAATTTTTCGGTCAGTTGTTAGCCCAGTTGGCTAAAAAGTTCTTGGACTTGTTCCCAAGCATCTGCCGCAGCTTTAGAATTATAACTGCCACGACGGTCACAAAAAAATCCATGATCAGATCCATCGTAACGAAACAGACGATGAGAAATGTGATATTTTTCTAACTCTGCCTGAATCTCGTCTACCTGTTCTGGAGGAATACTCGCATCTTTCTGACCAAAAAAGGTATATATAGTGCCTTTAATTTCAGATGTCCGCCTAATAGTCGGATTTCCACCTCCAGGAGTCCGGGTAGTTATTCCCGCACCGTAAAAAGACGCAGTAGCTTTAATATCTGATAAAGTAGCAGATAGATAGGCAACATGACCACCAAAACAAAAGCCTATGCAGCCAAAGTCATCTGGTTTGACTTCGGGTAAAGTTTTCAAGTAGTTAATAGCTGCTTGAATATCACTCAATAGTTCTGATGCTGTAGTTGCTGCTGCGTATTCTCTGCCTATTTCCACATCTTTGGGAGTATAACCAGTTTCAAATCCAGGGGCTTGACGTTGAAACAGTGCTGGAGCGATCGCTACGTATCCCAGTTTAGCAATCCGTTCTGTAACATCCCGAATATGCCCGTTAACGCCGAAAATCTCCTGTAAAACGACAATTCCTGGATAAGAACCGGGTGTTATTGGTTTGGCCAAATAAGCGGCAATTTGCAGATTATCTTCGGGAATTTGAATTGTTGTAGTCTGTATTCCTGGCTCTGTCATCATAAAACCTCGTGGGAAGTTGCTCTAACTGCAACACGACCAATATATTTACCGATTTTCTTCCCAGTAGTAACAATTGCTTTCACAATATCACCGGTCTGAAAACCTTGACATTTCTGCCTCTGGAGATTGCTCAGGTGATGTTCGCTTCGACCTTGTTATTTGAGCTTGCTTGAGCTTGCAACAC
>JBAXRM010000217.1:0-7464 GCA_037131225.1 Nostocales cyanobacterium ELA583
ATTTCACTTAACTCGGTTAGTAAATCTGTAAGAATATCCACCCAGCCGCTAGTGGCCACTTCCACTAAAATTGCTTTTTTATTAGCAAAATGACGAAAGAGAGTTCCCTCAGCTACCCCTGCTGTCTGTGCTAAATCGCGGGTTGTCGTTCCCTCGAACCCTTTCGCAGCAAATAACCGTTGTGCTGCTTGCAAAATCCTTGTGCGCGTCTGTATTTCTGACGATGGAGGAGAATTAAAAACTCGCATGGTAGTTATTTTGATATCCCCAAAACAAAACTTGTAGCCCTATTGTGCAACGGAGAATGTAAAAATTACAGAAAGCTTAATAGAAGGTTAAATCTCTTTGTGTTAATTATTCAATTTTTCTAGTAATGTAAATTTACATTAACTTTGACTTTTGCTTATGCACCAGATAATTTTAGATTTATTCATGGGTAGTCTCAAGAAATTCCCCTGCCGTCAGCTATTAGCAACCGCTTTGGCATTGATATTATCTAGTTGGGGATGGATGCCAGAAATGGCTATAGCCCTGCAAAAATCCGAAAACTCAATTCAACCCTACCTAGAACAAGTAATTAATCGTCTCACCGAATTTCGTCTCGATAATGGACTAAAATTCATTGTTTTAGAAAGACATCAAGCCCCAGTAGTTTCCTTTCTCACTTATGCTGATGTTGGTGGTATTGATGAACCAGATGGACAAACAGGTGTAGCTCACTTTTTAGAACATTTGGCATTTAAAGGCACAAAGCGGATTGGTACTACAGACTATAAAGCCGAAGCACCACTTTTACAAAAATTAGAACAGTTAGATAACCAAATTAAAATTGCAAAAACCAGTGGTAAAAAAGACGAAATAGCCCGGTTAGAAAATGAATTTAAAACAGCAGAAACCCAAGCCCTAAAATTAGTTAAACAAAACGAAATGGGGCAAATTGTCGAACAGGCTGGAGGTGTGGGTTTAAATGCCAATACTTCCTCTGAAGCTACCCGCTATTTTTATAGTTTTCCCTCTAATAAATTAGAACTTTGGATGTCCTTAGAATCAGATCGTTTTTTAGATCCTGTATTTCGGGAATTCTATAAAGAAAAAGAGGTAATTTTAGAAGAAAGACGGTTGCGAGTAGAAAATTCACCTATCGGACAGATGGTAGAAAAATTTATAGATGTTGCTTTCAAAGTTCATCCTTACCGCCGACCAGTAATTGGTTATGATCAAGATATTCGCAACTTAACACCAAAGAATGTTAAGAAGTTTTTTGATGCTTATTATGCTCCCAGTAATTTAACTATTGCCATTGTCGGAGATGTCAATCCCGCTGAAGTGAAAAAATTGGCACAAACTTATTTTGGGCGTTATCAAGCTAAACCCAAACCACAGCAAAAACTACCAGTAGAACCTCAGCAAACCGCCACTAGGGAAGTAACTTTAGAATTAGCTACCCAACCTTGGTATTTGGAAGGTTATCATCGTCCTGCTGTGACTCATCCCGACAATGCAGTTTATGAAATAATTGGTAGTTTATTGAGTGACGGGAGAACATCAAGACTGTTTAAATCTTTAGTGGAAAAACAAAGTTTAGCCCTAAATGCTCAGGGTTCTAGTGGATTTCCAGGAGATAAATATCCCAATTTGATCTTCTTTTATGCTCTCACATCTCCAGGGACAACAGTGGATCAAGTAGCGATCGCCCTCAGACAAGAAATTGATAAACTCAAAACTGAACCAGTATCTGCGGTGGAATTAGCCAGAATAAAAACCCAAGCTAGAGCAGGTTTATTACGCAGCCTTGATTCTAACTCAGGTATGGCAGAACAGTTATTAGAATATGAAGTAAAAACTGGTTCTTGGCGCAATTTATTTCAGCAATTAGACAAAATTGCCGCAGTCACTCCTGAAGATATTCAAAGAGTAGCCAAGGCAACTTTTACCCCAGAAAATCGCATAGTTGGCAAGTTGTTGTCAAAACAAAAATAACCTAAACACGGGAATTTTAAATTTGTCTTCTCGTTCCCATACTCTGTATGGGAATGAATTCAAAAATGCTCTGCCTTCAATGAATAAAGATGCAGAGTCTAGATGTCTTAACTGGATCATTATAGATAAATTTAGCAATTTTAAATGAATTACGAATATAAAAAAGTCGAGAATCTGAACTTCAGCATTTGCATAAATAAGAATTGTTTAGTTTCTTGGCTCTACCGGACTTAGTATGCTAAACTGGAGAATGATTATTAGTCGTATTAAAAAACTAGAAAATTAAAATTTTTCCCCTGTTCCCTGTTCCCTTCTCTCAATTTCTCGGTTTAGCATAACAAGTACCGAAGAGCCAGTTTCTTAAACATAACTTGTATCAGTTACAGAATTCGATCAAACTAACATTGTCAATCCAGCATTGCATTATGACTTCCAAAAGTACCCTGAACAAATTACTAGGGATTTTTCTCGCCTTTATCCTTGCAGTAGCAGTCACAATCTGCGGTTGGGATCAAGCATTTGCTGCCGAGATCACCCCGCCTCCTCTGCGTTCCGTTGAAGGGTCAGCAAAAACAATGGGAGCTTGGTATACACCACCCATGCCTAAAGAAATTAACGAACGCATGGCCGGGTTACACGCCGCATTATTACCTAATGGTAAGGTATTGATTGTTAATGGTGGTGATGCTCGTTCCTATTTAGCTTGTCCTAACTTTGTCTGTAGTGACAAAATCAAAGGAAAAGACACCAGAAAATCTTGGTTATTTGATAATACTTCCCTATTTGATCCCAGTCTTTCCGATCCTGATCCTATCCTGGATGTTAAAGGCAATCCTATCAGCAGCATCAGCTTTACGGAAAACCCAGTTAAAGAAATCTTCAAATTCGTATCTGGACAACCAATCAGCCGCATTGATTATAACGCCAACCCCTATACCAAAATTAAATCCCCCCCCTCACCTGTCAAATATAAAGGCAGTAAAGAAGATCAAGTTAATGATCCCTTTTGTGGTGGTAATATTCACCTACCCGACGGTGATGTTCTCTTTATTAGTGGTTCTTGGTTTCCCTATCCTGCACCCACACCTCTAGGCACAAAACAAGCCAACCGTTATAACTGGAAAGAAAACAAATGGGAATTAGCCGGAGAAATGGCGGATGGACATTGGTATCCTGGAATATTGCCTTTAGATAGTGGTAAAATCGCGGTTTTTTCCGGACTCAGCTACAACGAACTCAAAATATCCACCAAATTTGAGATTTATGATCCCAACAAACCAGCCAAAGATGCCTGGAAATCTATAGATATTAAGGATATCGCCAATAGTCCCTATAAAACTCTCAAAGAAGACGGCCAACCTGATTTTATTGATCTTTTTCCCCATACCTACCCCACCAAAGATGGGCGCTACTTAATTACAGGTGACTCCGGTGGCACAAGAGAACTACCAGCCCGGAAAACTCATAATACCTACTTCTTGTCTATTAACGACTCAGAAAATGGTTTATCAGTGAAATTTGATCCCGGTCCCAAGAGAACAGGATGGTCTAAATACTACACTACCAGCGTCCTTGACCCCAATTCTGCCAATGGCGATATTTTGCTCATGGGTGGTTTAGAAGGTGCAAATGATCCCACTTTAGGACCTGATACACCAGTTGCAGGAGAAAGAACCACAGCCGAATTAGAACGGTGGTATGCTCCTAGTTCTGGATCTCAAGGACAATGGCAACTGAATGAAACCTTCCTGGGTTCTAGTCCTGCTAGTCGTCGTGCTACCCTAAATTCAGTCATTCTCCCCAGCAAACAAATTTTAGTTGTCGGTGGCGGCAATTATGTATTTCACTTGCCTGTGCATCGTCCTCAGTTAATGACACCAGATGCTAAGGCTAATCAAGGTTATAAAGCTGAATGGATGAATCCAGGTACAGAACCTAGACTTTACCATAATAATGCTTTGCTGTTGCCCGATGGTCGCGTTTTAGTGTTAGGTGGACAAGGTGCTTATGCAGGTTGGGATGACCGCAAGGGTGCAATTAAACCACCGATGAATATATCTCAACAACTACGTTTGGATATCAAGCCAGGTGGTGTTGATATAGCGGAAAAGGGACAGAATTTCTTATCTGCGGAAACTTGGCAACCAGAAATATTTAATCCTCCCTATCTATTTGTAGATGGCCCAAGACCAGAGATTACCCAAGCACCTGAAAAAATTACTTATGGTTCTCAGGGATCTATAGGGGTAAAAAATCCTACTGATAAGGCATCTGTGGTTTTAATCAGATTGGGTTCAGCAACTCATGGTCTGAATTTTGACCAACGATTAGCAGATTTGCAGTTTAAGCAAAATATCAACACTGAAGCTAGTACAAAGCTGGCCAGCATTGATTTTACAGCCCCCACTGACAAACATCTCAATCCCCCCGGATACTATATGTTGTTTTATGTCAACGGTAAAGGCAAGCCTTCTCATGCCAAGATGGTGCAATTAGTTCTGTAGAACACTCTACAATAATCGTAGGTTAAGCGACAGCGCAACCCAACACCCCACCCCTAGCCCCTCCCCGCAAGCGAGGAGGGGAATAAGAGGTTTTTTCATCCGGTTCGCCTATTTTAAATTGAGTTAGAAAAAACCTGAACGATTTAATAGGGGTTTTAGCCTATAATTCAAATGTACTATGACGTAGGCGATAGTGAAGCGCTGCTGCAAGCAGTTCGCATAAAAATAGAGTTTTTAGCGCCGAGTGGTAGTTCAAGCTAAATTTCGGGAAATCGCTAAAACCATTACGAAACCTAGATTTTCTGTTTTTTTGGCAATTTCTCAAACTCCAAAAAAAATGAGCAAACCGGGAGTTATTAATGTAGATATTTCATGATGGTTACATAATTCAGGGTGTGGAATGTGGGTTAAAATCTTTATCTAAAATTGCAGATAGAAAATATATGTTGAGGTTTCTTTTAAAAAGCAAAAAATTCCATTTTTCCAAGGGACAGAGATTTGTTTTTACCTTGGTGATGGTTATTGCTTGTTTGTTTCTAAATTTGAATTTTTCTTGGGCAGCAACGGTAGCAAAACATTATACTGAGTTAAAGTTTCCGCCAGTTTCGGACATTAAGTTACCTAAGTATGAACGCTATGTCCTAGAAAATGGTTTGGTAGTTTATTTGATGGAAGATCATGAATTACCATTGGTAACTGGTACAGCATTGATCAGAACAGGTAGCCGGTTGGAAGGCGAAAAAGCAGGTTTAGCTAGTTTAGTGGGTTCGACATTGCGAAGTAGTGGCACTCAAAAGCATTCTGCTGATCAGTTAAATGAGCTTTTAGAACAGCGAGCAGCATCTGTAGAAACGAATATAGGTGAAGCTGCTGGTAGTGCTAGTTTTGAGGCATTAACTGAAGATTTAGAAATGGCTTTTGGGCTATTTACTGAGGTACTGCGAGAACCCGCTTTTGCTCAAGAAAAATTGGATTTGGATAAAACTCAAATTCGCGGTGGTATTGCTCGCCGTAATGATAACCCTAATGGTATTGCCAGTCGAGAGTTGAGAAAATTAATCTATGGGAAAGAAAGTCCCTACTCGCGCACAGTTGAGTATGCAACTCTTGATAAAATTTCTCGTGACGATTTACTCAAGTTCTACCAGCAATATTTTCACCCCAATAATTTAATTTTAGGGATTGTTGGCGATTTTAATCCTCAAAAAATGCGATCGCTCATTCAAGCCAAATTTGGTGACTGGAAACCAAATCTGCAAATTGCTAAAACCCAATTACCACAAGTCACACAAGCTAATTTAGGTGGTGTATTCTTCGTGAATCAACCCCAACTCACCCAAAGTAGTGTCTTACTCGGCCATTTAGGTGGAAAATTCGACAATCCTGATTATCCAGCGTTGGACGTAATGAGTGATGTATTAAATGGGTTTGGAGGACGCTTATTTAATGAATTGCGATCGCGTCAAGGATTAGCATATTCTGTGTATGGGATGTGGAGTCCCCGTTTTGACTATCCAGGAACATTTGTGGCTGGGGGACAAACTCGCACAGAAACCACAGTCCAGTTTATCAAATCACTGCAAACCGAAATTAAACGATTGCAAACTGGAAATATTACAGCCCAAGAATTAAATAAAGCTAAGGACTCAACTTTAAATTCCTTTGTCTTCAATTTTCAAGATCCTAGCCAAACATTATCTAGGTTAATGCGCTACGAATATTATGGTTATCCCGCAGATTTCCTCTTTCGCTATCAAAAAGCTGTCACTGTTACCACAGCCGCAGATGTGAAACGGGTAGCGCAGAAATATCTGAAACCAGAAAATTTAGTCACCTTAGTAGTCGGAAATAAAGCGGCTATAAAAGAACAATTAACCAATTTAGCCGACAAGATAACAACAATAGATATCACAATTCCTGGTTATCAACCAGCAGCTAAGAATTAATAGCTTTAGTTGTAGAGACGTTCCATGAAACGTCTCTATAAAGGTTTTGAGGTCATTAAAAAAATCATTTTCAAACTTATGTTTCTGTAGCTGTAGAACATCATTATGGTGGAACTCTTACCGAAATTGCTGACAAATTAAATAATCACGAATAGGTTTTTGTTGGCGTAAATTCTACTATTGAATGACTACCAGATCATAATTCAATTCTAGGACAAACTGCACCCAATTTATTCGATCCTCGTCATTATCAAGGTGCGGAAGTTAATCATATTGTGCAGCTAATTGGCTTAGAAATAGATCCCCATAATGTTCATAATTCTTATATCATTGTTAATGATTCTTTATCACCAGATGGACAGGGAATGGAAATTCCTGTAGATCAATTTCAAGCAGCAATGAAAGATAAGCTTTGGGATAGATAAGCTTATAGACCTTTGATTTCTTGGAGGGTTATAGATAAGCAATACTAATAGTTGCGCTTCTGACTCTCACGTAAGCAATATTGTGGGCATCATCTACAACTTCAACGGCTTTCGTGTAGTATGTTTGTAGGGGCAATCTCCCTGTGGTTGCCTGTGGTTGCCCCGAAAATATGTGGTTGCCCCATGATTGCACCGTGTTTACCCCGGTATTTATAATTACAATGCGATTATTACCATTTTGTTGGGCGATCGCATTCAATCAACAATTAATCCGATATCGGGGAAACCACATACATATTAACGTGGCAACAACGAATTAACGGGGCAACCACGGGGGGATTGCCCCTACGGATTTGGGGTTGCGATCGCATGACATCAACAATCATATATCATTGATATCGGTGTAACCATACATTTCCGGGTAGGCGATCACATGACCTCAAAAACCATATATCATTAATATCGGTGTAACCATACATTTTTGGGGCAACCACAGGGGATTGCCCGTACATTTTGGGGTAGGCGATCGCATGACATCAATAATTATGTAAACTTGTTGACACTCTCAGGTCTAAAGACACTGAGATTCTTTAATCAATGAGCCAACTT
>JBAXRM010000218.1:0-7418 GCA_037131225.1 Nostocales cyanobacterium ELA583
ACACGTAAAGTTTGTTCTTTACAAGCTCAGTGGCTTTAGCCCTGAGTTATTGACCTTCCATCTCCTAAAATATCAGATTTCTATTTCCAGTTATTTGAAAATAAATTGAATAACTAACAGGAAATAGCTTAAAAGTTTCCAAAAAAATCGCCCTTATCTATGATTGTACTCCCAAATCTTATGCTTTATATTTGATATCTTTTGTCTATCTTAGGTAATGCAATCATCTGATACCTAAGAAATAAATTAGACAAAATATAATAGTTATACTTTTGATTTTTAACTTGACTTAAAGGAAAAAAATAAGTATAATATATAACGTTAAATAAATAGTTGCATATATTAAGTAGAATGAATATATACAAACAAATAAATAAACCGCGTGTCTCCTGGCAAGCGGTTTTCGCACTAGTCATATTTGTGTTTATGTACCTACCTATCCTGGTACTGGCTTTTTATAGCTTTAATAAGTCACCCTACAGTGCTAAATGGCAAGGATTCACCCTAGAATGGTATGGAAAACTATTTAGTGATGAACGAATTTTATCGGGGTTATTTAATAGTTTATTGGTTGCTTTTTGTGCCGTAGGAGTTTCCGCAATTTTTGGAACATTGATGGCTGTGGGGTTGGCACGTTATGAATTTCCTGGTAAGAAATTATATCAGGGAATTGCCTATTTACCCTTATTAATTCCTGATATTGCGATCGCAGTTTCCACTCTAGTATGTTTAGCAGCATTTGCTATTCCTTTGAGTATATGGACTATTATTGCTGCCCATATTGTTTTTTGTCTATCCTATGTAGGCTTGGTAGTTTCTTCGCGGATGAATAATATCAACCCCCATTTAGAAGAAGCCGCATTAGATTTAGGTGCAACTCCAATCCAAGCGTTCATTTTAATTTTATTACCTCAATTAATGCCAGGGATTATTTCTGGATGTTTACTGGCTTTTGTTCTCAGTTTAGATGATTTTTTAATTGCTAGTTTTACGGCTGGAAGTGGGAATAATACCTTACCAATAGAAATTTTTAGCCGGATTAGAACCGGAGTTAAACCAGATATTAATGCTTTAAGTGTGATGTTAATTTCTATGACTGCCATTGTCGCTTTAACGGGGGAATTGATTCGGACTAGGGGAGAAGGGAAAGAATAACTGCAATTAATTCACTTATCTCTACTGGCTTGGTAATATGCTTTTGAAAACCAGCCTGGAATATTTGATTACCGACTTCATTTGAGTTATAACCTGTGAGAGCTATTGCCGGAATTTTTCGCATTTGAGTGGATGCTAATGCCCTAATTTGGCGAAGTAAATCATAGCCATCTTCCTGTGGCATTCCAATATCACTAATTAAGATATCTGGTTTAAATTCTTCCAGATGTTGCAGTGCTTCCCGCACAGAAGTCGCAGCCATTACCACTGCTTCATCCTCTTGCAAGGCAAAAATTAAAAAGTCACGAATATCAGCATTATCATCAACAAGTAAGATTTTTATGCCCTTGATATTTGGGGTATTCTTTAAGGATTTACTGACTTGATTTATTGTTGGCTGCTGCGGTTGTAATGGTATTCTGACTGTAAAAGTTGTTCCCTCTCCTGTGCCTAAACTGTGAACTCCAACAGTTCCTCCATGCAGTTTTACCAAGTGATGTACAATGGTTAAACCTAGTCCTAAGCCTCCATGACTTCGGGTACTAGAAGCATCAGCTTGACGAAATTGGTCGAAAATATAAGGCATAAAATCAGAACTGATGCCAATACCTGTATCAATTACTTGAATTTCTGCTTCAGATTCTCTAGTTTTCAGTTTGATTTCGACTTTTCCCTCTGGGGGTGTAAACTTAATAGCATTACTGATTAAATTTGATATAATCTGTTGCAATCTATTCCAGTCACCTAATACTATGGCATCAGAAGATTCAATCGTCGATAATATTTGAATTGATTTTGCTTCCGCAGATAAATGCAGAGTATTAAGTGCTATATTAATTGGTACTGTTAGGTTGATTGGCTGTATCTTTAAGCTGATAGTACCTCTAATAATGCGAGAAATATCAACAATATCTTCAATTAATTGAGTTTGGGCTTTGGCATTACTTTCAATAGTGTCTATAGCCATGATGGTTTTTCCTGCACTTAATTTCCCAGAACGCAGCATTTGTGACCAACCAACTATAGATGTAAGTGGTGTTCGCAATTCATGGGAAAGTATGGCTAAAAATTCATCTTTCATGCGATTAGATTTTTGAGATTCTTCATAAAGATGGGCATTATTAATTGCTGACAATGCCATTTGTGCTAACTGCACTAAAATAGCTTCATCATCTTCAGTAAAATCACCTTCATATTTATCAGAAAGTTGGATGAGACCAATATTTTTACCATTAATATTAATGAGTGGTGCAGCCAGCCAACCACGCAGGGGTAAATGGTTATTGGCTGCGGCTGGATGTGCTTCTACCTCAGTTTGAGTCATCCGCATTGAATTTTGGATTTGACAACCCAGGAGATAAAAACTAGATTTATCCGGCTTTTGATAATCTTCCTGCCACTGTGTATACTTATCGGAAAGATGAACTGTATGAATTACATTTGCCCAGTTTTCATCTACTGTAAGACTGATAATTGTTTGGTGCGCTCCAATAATTTCGCTGGCTTGATCTGTAATCAATCGCAGGATATCATTAATGGATAGTGTTAAGTTAATAGCAATAGATAAATCAGCCAGTTTTTGCAACCGATTTGTCAATTTAAGACTGATAGCATACTCTTCTAGTTGGTGATTAATTTGTTTAAGATTTTCCTTTTTTTCTAATAAATTGGTATATAAATCAGCATTCTTTAAAGAAATAGCTGCTTGTGTTATTAGCAACTTTAAAATTTCAATTCTATTATATGTAAAAGCTCCTAAAATCAACTTATTTTCTAAATATAGGATACCAATAAATGCACCTTGATTAATAATAGGAATACATAATAAACTTTTAGGTTGCTGGGAAATAATATAAGAGTCAGACAGTATTAGTTTACTAGCTTCAGCATCATCAATTAGTAATATTTTAGCCGTATGATATACATAATTAATGACACTAATAGGAATATCTGGACTTAATTCTACTGGTATTGATGGCTGGATAATTGTTTCTGGAGTGGCAATAACTTCTACAAATAGACTTTGATTTTTTACTAAAATCAAGGCAGATTTATCTGCACCGCTATTTTCCATAATTACTTGCATTAGTGTTGATAGCAATTTATCAAGTTCGATTTCACTGGCAATTACTTGAGAAGATTTCACAACGGTGTTTAAATCAAAAGCTGTAGAAATATGATTACTAGAAACAATAGTAGATAGAGAATTATCAATAGATAAAGATGTTTTTACATGAGAAATAACGTTAGTATTTCCTTGTTGAGTAATAGCAGTAAGTAATTGAGGATAGGATTTTTCTAAGTGATCTAATTTAGCTTTTGCTCCCCAGCGAAGATAGCTATAATATGCCTTGGTAATGTATAATAAAGCAAACTGATTTCTACCTAGAGACAGATAAAACTCTGCGGCTAATTCATAAGCTAGTGCTTCTTCATGAACATATTCATATTGATTTGCACTCTGAATAGCTTGATCATAGTATTCCATTGCTAAAAGAATTTCTCCTAAAACTCTAGCTTTTTCAGCTTCAACTAGATCATATTTATGCTGATAATTCATGGGGGCATTAATAGCCCAATTTCGCATTTTTTCCTGATTGACTGTAACTTGCTTGATGTACTCCAATTGCTCATTTTTAGATTGGTGAGGATATGCAGCTAATAAAGCTAAAGAATGGTAAAAATTATATTGATTAGTCAGAGTTATTCCTACGACAGATGTTATATATTGTTGACATAAAATGGCATTATCAATAGCATTTTTATGTTGTTTAAATAAATAATATTGAATAGTTTTAGTCAGATAAAATCCAAATAAAGAATTATTGTTTTTCCTGTTAAATAATAGCACCAAGAATTCTTCGTTTATAAAATCATTGTTAAATGAATCTTGCTCATTATTGACATTAATTATATTAAATATCATCTGCTTCCAAGCAGTTAGAGATTCAGTCATCCACCATTGGTTTTGACTAATCATTAAGGTAATATATTGATCTAGATATTCAGATATATCTATTAAATTGTTTCCAGAAAACAATAGCATCAAGATATGATAAAAACAACAACCTCCAGCATTTTTTAGCTCACCAATTGCCAAGCTATCTTGAATATTTTCTTGTAAGGGAAGTATTGATTTTCGAAAATGTTCTTGCCAATATCCAATATGAGCATACCATGTTGATTTAACTTTACATCTGATATTTATATTTTCAAATTTATCTGATAAGTTCAAAGCTAGTTTTCCATAACTGTATCCAGTATTGATATCGGATAAACTATTGCAGAGTAGATAAGCATAATAAACATATCCATAGGCAGATTCGGCGGAATTTCCATAATGAATAGATAAATATATGATGGTAAATATAACTGATAGTTGTAATTCTTGATCAAAGAAGGAAGTGGGAACTATTAAGCTAAGTAATATGTCCATAGCTGCAAGTTTATGAGGATCTGTCATTTTGGGTAAATGGATTAAATCCTCTATATTTATATTTGCTGGAGGTACTTTTTGTAAAGAAACTCCTAAAATTTCGATTAATTCTATGCCTGTGTTAACATTTACTTGCATTTGATCACAAATGAGCATTTGTGTCTTATATACTTTGATTTTATCTAATATATTGGTAGCATTTTCTTTAACTATTTCTATGTAAGTAATTGCTTGATCATGATCAATATTGAGATAAGCTATTTCCGCAGCTTCTACATAAAGATTTAATGTCAAGTTATATTGATTTTGCCAATTGTCTGCTGATAATAAGGTTAAACCCATTTTTAAATATTTGCAAGCAGCGTCATAAGCTGTGGCAGATTTGGCTTTATAACCTGCAATTAAATTTAGTTCGGCTAGGGCATATTTTTCTAACTGATTTGTAATTAATTCAGCACCAATATTAAACTGATTGACAATTTCAAATATATGTTCTTCTATCTCGACTTGAGGAGTATTATTTAATAATAATTGTCCAATTTTTAAATGTGTAGATTTTTTCTCATGTTCAGGAATTAAAGAATAAGCAGCTTGTTGTACTCTATCATGTAAAAATCTGTAAATAAATCTCTGTTCTTGATAGTTATGAATTGCACATAGTTCTTCATTATCAATTGCTTCACTTTGGAAGAATTTATAAATTTTTGTTGTCGGGATTATAAACTCTTTTGGTAGTGCTTTCCATAAATCTGCTGCTGTTTCTGACTGAGATTTTTCATTAATTTTTGCTAATGTAGATAAATCGAATTGATTGCCTATGCAAGCTGCAAGTTTTAATAATGATTGGGTTGATTCTGGTAATTTTTGTAATTGCAGTGCCATAAATTCTACTACATTATCAGTGATAGTTAAAGCTTGAATTTTGGAGATATCACACTGCCAATAACTACAGTGGAAATTAAAGGTAATTAAGCTATCTTCATAGAGAGTTCTAATAAATTGATTACTAAAAAAAGGATTTCCTTGAGTTTTCAGATAGACTAATTCAGTAAATGGTAGTGCTACTGTATGTGGACAATGAAGGGTATCAAGAATTAGTTGATTTAAGTCAAATTGATTAAGAGGACAAAGAGTAATAGTATTAACTATGGATTCAGCTTTGCGAATTTTTTCCAGAGTTAACATTAAAGGATGTGTAGTAGAAACTTCATTATCTCGATAAGCACCAATTAACAACAGATAGCTAGTATCAGTTGTAGTCATCAATAATTGCATCAATTTCAGAGAAGCTAAATCTGCCCATTGTAAGTCATCTAAAAACATCACTAAAGGATGTTCTTGAGTAGTAAAAATTTGGATAAATTTCGCAAATAGTGAGTTAAATAAATTTTCAGTCGCACTACTAGACAATTCTGGTACGGGAGGTTGTTTCCCAATAATCTTTTCTAGTTCGGGAATTACAGCAATAATAACTTGAGCATTTTCTCCTAAAGCAGCGAGAATTTTAGTTTCCCATGCTTGGAGTTGAGTATCACTTTCAGTTAATATTTGATCTATTAAATCTGTGAAAGCTTGTATGAATGCGAAAAAAGGAATATTGCGTTGAAATTGATCGAATTTTCCTTTGATAAAATAACCCCTAGCTTTGACTATGGGTTTGTGAACTTCATTAACTACAGCAGTTTTACCAATTCCCGAATATCCAGCGACGAGAATCATTTCTTTTGTATTGGCACAGACACGCTGAAAAGCTGTGAGCAAAGTTTCTACTTCTACTTGTCTACCATAAAGCTTTTCTGGGATAATTAAGCGATCGCAAATATCCCTTGTTCCTAACTCAAAATTAGGCACTTTTCCGGTATCTTGAATACTCTGTATGCACCTTTCCAAATCATACTTAATTCCCTGGGCAGATTGATAACGATATTCAGCATTTTTTGCCATCAATTTACTAATAATTGCTGACAAAACAGGAGGAACATTACTATTAATACTGGTTACTAATGGAGGTTGTTTAGCAATATGGTAATATATTAAATCTATGGGATCATTACTAACAAAAGGTAATTCTCCAGTCAATAATTCAAAAAAGGTAATACCCAAAGAATAGAAATCAGTGCGATAGTCAACTACACGGTTAATTCGTCCAGTTTGTTCTGGAGACAGATAGGAAAGTGTTCCCTCTAAAACTTGAGGACTTGTTAGGGTTAGAGTTTCCCTGGAGAGTAAAGAAGCAATACTAAAGTCAATTAATTTAATTTCTAAAGTGCTGGGGTTAATGAAAATATTGGCAGGTCTTATATCTTTATGAATTACTTGTTGTTGATACAGTTCTTTTAAAATAGAGACAATTTGGATAGCAATATCAAAAAATCTTTTTAACCCTTCTGCATTTTTACCCATACCTCCGTCTTTCCATTGTTGCATTTCTTCTTGGAGAGAAATACCATTAAAATCTTCCATTACCAACGCATAGCCATTTTGGTAATTTTCCAAACTGTAGATTTTAATGACACCTTGAATATTCAGATTTTTGCCAATAATGTATTCATTACGAAACTGCACTAATTTCTGAAAACTAGGATATTCACTTCGTAAAATTTTGATAACTACTGCTAATTTATCTTCTTGTCTTGTGCCTTGATATAGCAAAATCTCAGAACTAGAAAAAATCTCTTTACCTATTTGATAACCAATCAGATTTACCATTACTTCCTATGTCCTAAAAACAATATTTTTACAAAAGTAGCAGCCTGGCGACTAGTACCGCTGCGCGGAAGTCAAAAGTCAAAAGTCAAAAGTAATATGGAATCAGCTTTTGGACGAT
>JBAXRM010000219.1:0-7402 GCA_037131225.1 Nostocales cyanobacterium ELA583
AGGTTTGGAGAGGGGTTAATTTATACCTTGAAAACTTTTAAAACATCCTCTTAGCTAATTTTAATATACAGGCTTTACAACTTTTTACAATCTATCGGCAAGATAATTATCCTGATGATCAATTTCTAAATTTAGTCATGGAGAAAACATTATCTACTTTAGCTCACCTTCAATATAGAAACAGCCTGATTTCGTTGTCAGTGTATTAAATTGCTGGATTTTTGTTGTTCTGTACTAGTAGACCGATTCTATAAATCAGTATGCTTCCAGATATTCTTCAGGAGAAATATAGTATTCACTGTAGTTGATAATCATTTTCTTAGTTTTATAAGTTAGTGCTTTTATCAAAAATGCTAATAACTAAACAGCAAACTCAGCAAAATATTTTCTCTTGAATCTGTTAAAAATGTATCTGTTATCACAAAAAATAATGAATTGTGAGGGGATCAAGACATATATTGCTCAGTATTAATAAAAACTTATATAAACTAAGATTGCGATATATATACTTGAGGAAAACGACTGTTCAGGAATCCTGATTAAAAAATATTGCAATAACTTGATTTAGTTGCTAATGTGTGTAGGTACGACAGCACAGGTGAATGCTCAGATTATTAGAGAGGTAAAATCAATGAGCCTTATCCATCCTGCCAAAAGTCTTTTATGTTGATTATTTGCATCGTTGACAACGAGAAATTTCTGCTGGCAACAAGCAATAAAGGGGTATTGCAGATGAGCAGAAAAAGTAGCTCCTACAGCGCAGCATGGCGTTAGCTATTCTTGTCACTGAATTGAAATTTGATTTTTGTTTACAGTTCATTAATCGTCTTACCTGATGATTGCAAAGAAGGCAATGCATGAAGACGAAAAATGAATAATTTGGAGGTGAAAACCGATGAAGATTCAAGGAAAAGTTGCACTTATTACCGGGGCTTCTCGTGGGATTGGGAAAGCGATCGCTTTAGAATTAGCCAAACAGGGAATGAAAAGGTTAATATTGATAGCCCGCGATCGCCAAAAGTTAGCCGAAGTAGCCGCAGAAATCGAAGCCTTGGGTGTAGAAACCACAATCATGGCTTTAGACTTAACTCAATCAATCAACGTCAACATAGCCGTAGCCCAACTTTGGCGCAGTTATGGACCCATTCACCTACTCGTAAACTGTGCCGGAGTCGCACACCAAAACTCATTTCTGCAATCAAAACTACCCCAATTGCAAGAAGAACTATCCGTCAATTTAATGGGAATGTATACCCTCACTAGCTTGATAGCCAAACGCATGGTTAGTCAAAGACAAGGGATCATTGTCAATGTCTCCAGTTTAATGGGGAAAGTTGCCGCCCCGACAATGGCCACATATTCCGCCACCAAATTTGCCATTGTCGGATTTACCCAGGCACTACGTCAAGAACTTGCCCAACACAATGTCCGTGTTATCGCCTTACTCCCTTCCCTCACCGAAACAGACATGGTGCGTGACTTGCAATCATTCCGAGGAGTGATCCCCATGACACCCGAACAAGTCGCCCAAGCGCTCGTTATCGGCATAGAAAACGATACCGCAGAAATCCTAGTAGGCTGGCAATCTCACTTAGCCGTATTATGCCAACGTCTCGCCCCTTGGTTACTAGACATCATCTTGCAACTAGCAACACCGAAAAAACCATTACCTGATGCTGCGGGATAACATTCAATCTAGTTAAGTTTTGTTTCGCGCAAAGATGCAAAGGAGCAAAGACGCAAAGTGTTTTTTGTGTCTTTGCGTAAAGTAAACTTAAAAAATGGTAGGTTGGGTTAAGCGAAAGCGCAACCCAACTAAAAATTTGATAATGATAAGGAAGAAATGACACCATCACTAACCCTGTAATAATAGTGCAGAATCATAATTGATCTTACTGTAGCGATCGCTTGATAATCAAAATAGTTGCTACGAAATAAATATATTATTGTCTGAATCAGAATATCCGGTTACTGAGCGAAGTCGAAGTACAGGATTTTAGGATTTACAGGATTTTGATTTTATTTGTGGTGTACTAATATTTTAATTTGTCTGATAGCGAAGCGTGGCGCAAGCCATATCAGGATGTCCAGGATTTGAGGATTTACAGGATGTTGTTTGAAAATCTCGTGTTTTGAATTTTGATTGTCCATTTTTATCTGTGTTTATCTGCGTTCAATTATTCTTGATATTACTGTTAGATTACCATTATTTATTTAACCATTGATTTATTTGAATTAGCAAGATGATAGATAGTTTACTAATTCTAGGAACTCTTCGGTTCTTTCAATCAGTAGTTTTGCATCTTCAGCAGTTAAACGTTCAGAACGATCATCTTGGAAAAATATTGATATTCTCATTAACAATGCTGGTTTAAGTCGCGGTTTAAGTAAATTACAGGAAGGCGACTTTCAAGACTGGGAAGAAATGATTGATACTAATATCAAAGGTTTACTTTACCTCACCCGTTATGTTGTACCAGGAATGGTAGAACGGAATTTTGGTCATGTCATCAATATCGGTTCTATTGCGGGACATCAAACCTATCCTGGTGGTAATGTCTATTGTGGAACAAAAGCGGCAGTTAAAGCCATTTCTGAAGGCTTAAAACAAGACCTTTTAGGAACTCCCGTGCGGGTGACTTCTGTAGATCCTGGTATGGTAGAAACAGAATTTAGTGATGTGCGTTTTCATGGTGATACGGAACGGGCTAAAAAAGTTTATGAAGGAGTTAAACCGCTAACTCCTGATGATGTGGCTGATGTCATATTTTTCTGTGCTACTAGAGCTAGTCACGTTAATATTAATGAAGTCGTACTGATGCCAGTTGACCAAGCCAGTGCGACTTTAGTTAATCGGCGGGTGTGAATAAACTGAACCTTTGAGATTATGGGTAAGTTAAAAAGGCTGGTTGTTTATCCTAAATTATCAGGTTCTCGCTGTAAGAGTCTATCAACTTTATTTTCAATTGTTGAAAGTTTTCTGAGAATTGTCGGGCGATCGCTATCCAAAGAAACCAACAAATTAGCAATTCCCTCTTGTACATTCATCAATTGTCCTACTGCATTTTGGAGTTGTATCATTCCTTCCCGCAGTTCTTCTCGTTCTTGTCTCGCCTCAACCATAGCATCTAACATTGCTTGAGCGGTTCTGGCGTTGCTTTCAATTAATTGTTTTAGTTCTTGGTCGGTCATGATAAGCTGAACTTATAGTTGATCATACTACTTATCATAATGTAATAATAAAAGATTTACGCCATAAAGTATTATTTAAACGCAGAATGTGAAGCTTTTCTGACTAATGATCTCACTTTCAAGCGAATCACAGAATTGCGTGTATTGGTGCTGAATGATTTTTAAAATGCTACAAAAGGTTGAGTTTTTAATGGTGCGTTACGGAAGCCTAACGCACCCTACAATTAAATTAGGGAACAACCAAGACGGGACAGGGGGAAAGGTTAATTACTCGCGTAGTAACGCTATCAGTTGAACCTTCGTCAGTTAGTCCTAGTCCTCGACAACCCATAATAATTAAATCAGCCTCGATTTCATCAGCAACATCACAGATAGTAAAGGCTGGTTTACCTTGTCTTTCTAGGACTTCAGCAATAATTCCCTGCTGAGAAAATAAGGTTTGGGCAGTTTCTAGCAGTTTAGCAACAGCTTCTGGGGACACCATTGGACTGTTATCAGGCGTGTCTGTGTCTGCTTCTTCAACAACTGAAAGCAAGATTAAGCGACTACCATATTTCTGTACAATATTGACAACTGTATCAGCGGCCTCTCTGGTTTCTCGACTTTGATCAATGGGAAATAGAACTGTTTTAAACATATCTCACCTCTGCACCCCTCACTCCGGTAAAATCTTGATAGTCATATTTTGAAAACAATAACAAAAAAGTAATCAGGAGAGTTTGGCTGTGTCTAAAAAAAGTTTAGCAAGTTTATCTGCGGCTGAGATATCTGGAAAACGCGCTTTAGTGCGGGTTGATTTTAATGTGCCTGTGGATGATCAAGGCAACATTACTGATGATACCCGGATTCGGGCTGCGCTGCCAACTATCCAAGACTTGACCCAAAAGGGCGCTAAGGTCATTTTAGCAAGTCATTTCGGCCGTCCCAAGGGTGTGGATGAAAAATTACGTCTAACTCCTGTTGCTAAACGCCTTTCTGAATTGTTGAAACAGGAAGTTGTCAAAACTGATGACTGTATTGGTGATGATGTAGCTGCTAAGGTTGCGGCTTTACAAAATGGTCAAGTGCTATTGTTAGAAAATGTCCGCTTCTACCCAGAAGAAGAAAAAAACGAGTCTGAATTTGCCAAAAAATTAGCTGCAAATGCTGATTTTTATGTAAATGATGCTTTTGGTACTGCTCACCGCGCCCATGCTTCTACTGAGGGTGTAACTAAGTTCTTAAGTCCTTCTGTAGCTGGTTATTTGGTAGAAAAGGAATTGCAATACTTACAAAGTGCAATTGAAAGTCCCCAACGTCCCTTGGTGGCTATTATCGGTGGTTCTAAGGTTTCTAGCAAAATTGGAGTTATTGAAACTCTGTTGGAAAAGTGCGATAAGTTGATCATTGGTGGGGGGATGATTTTCACCTTCTATAAAGCCCGTGGTTTGAGTGTTGGTAAGTCTTTGGTAGAAGAAGACAAGCTAGAGTTGGCTAAAGAGTTGGAAGCTAAGGCGAAAGAACGTGGTGTAGCTTTGTTGCTACCTACGGATATTGTTTCCGCAGATAAGTTTTCCCCTAATGCTAATGCTACTACTGTCAGCATTGAAAATATCCCTGCCGATGGTATGGGTTTGGATATTGGACCTGATTCTATCAAGGTTTTCCAAGCGGCTTTGGCTGATTGTAAGACTGTGATTTGGAATGGGCCTATGGGTGTGTTCGAGTTTGATAAATTTGCTGCGGGTACGGAAGCGATCGCTCATACTCTAGCAGATATCAGCAAAATCGGCGCAATTACCATTATCGGTGGTGGTGACTCTGTAGCGGCTGTGGAAAAGGTAGGTTTGGCTGATCAAATGAGCCATATTTCTACCGGTGGTGGTGCTAGTTTGGAGTTGTTGGAAGGTAAGGTTTTACCTGGTATTGCAGCTTTAGATGAAGCATAATTAATATGGGGGTGAAGGATGAGGCTTTTGGGCTTTGTCCTTCATTCAATCAAACTTTAACTATATATTTACCGTCCAATCTTCCATTTTTAAATCAGGAACTTTGATAAAATCTTTGTAATTTTGAGTTACTAAAATTGCATCATTAACTAATGCTATAGCAGCAATTCTTAAATCTTGTGTACCTATGTTGATTTCCTGCTGACGCAGTTTTTTAAAACATTCACAAGCGGACTCATTAAAATCTAATAAATTCATGTTACAGAAATAACGTTGAGTTATTAGTAAATTTTGGTGAGCAATTGGTAATAATTCTGGTTTAGTAGCACATCTACTAATAGCGGCTAATCTACCTTTTAATTGTTCTTCAAGTGTCACGGTTGTAATAAATATATTGGAAATGCCAACAATTTTTGCACATTGAGCAATATGAGGATTTCCATGTTGAGAAAAAGTCACAATATTAGTATCGAGAATATATCGGCTCACGCTGTTTGATTTTCCTCTAAATAAGATTCATAAGCAGCTATTTCTGCATCTAATTCACGGCGGTTTGCAGCTATATCTTCTACAAAATCATCAAAAAGTGGATCATCTTTAAAAATACCATCAAATTGAACAAAAGGATTAGAATTTTCAATATCTTCTTGCAAGATGTGTATGTTTTGAACAATCTCAGTTTGTTCTATTTTGTGATCTTGATCAAGATTAATTTGATTAATTTTTTCGTCAACAAGTCTATTAATTAAAGATTCTAAATCCTGTAAAGTCATGCCGGCAATAGATTGGTTTAGCATATTTGATCAACCTTGAGTGGTAATATCAGGTTTGTTTTAACTACAATTTATATAATATCAAAATTGTCTGTTATGGCGGTATGCACTTGAGTGAGATACAGTCATCCAATCGCAAAGCCTGTAGGGGCGCAGGGTCTGCGCCCTGGATTGTATTGCATCCAAAGGATAACCGCTATAATTAAACTGGTTTAATTCTAGCATACTTACTTACTGGGGAAAAAATCAGTCAATTGTCAATTTAAGTGTATTTCGTATATATTAGTAGATATTTAATCATAAACGTATCTACCACTACACAACCATGAATCAGATATGTTGTCTCAACCCGAAATGTAATAATCCCTCAGTTCCCGAACACATCCAATTCTGTTCTAGCTGTGGAGTTCCCCTAATTAAATTGAGAAACCGCTATCGTCCGATTAAATCATTAGGTAGTGGAGGATTTGGCAAAACCTATTTAGCGGAAGATATTGACAAACTTAACGCTCAGTGCGTAATTAAACAATTTGCACCACAGATTAGCGGCACAAACGCCTTCCAAAAGGCCAAAGAATTATTTTTACAAGAAGCACAGCAACTACAAAAACTCGGTGAACATTATTCACAAATTCCCACTCTGTTAGCTTATTTTGAAGAAAATAGCCGTCTCTATTTAGTACAACAATTCATTGACGGTAAAAATTTATTAGAAGAATTAGAAAAACAGGGAATATTCTCAGAATCAAAAATCCGCGCCTTATTACAAGATTTATTAACAACCTTGAAGGTAGTTCACGAGTATGGCGTAATTCACCGAGATATTAAACCAGAAAATATTATGCGTCGTCGTAGTGATGGCAAATTAATATTAATTGATTTTGGTGCATCAAAACAACTCCAGGGAACAGTTAGAACAGGAACATTAATTGGTACTTTTGGTTATGCACCTTTAGAACAATTAGAACAAATAGAAGATTGTGAAGTATGTCCTGCTAGTGATTTATATAGTCTGGGTGCAACTTGTTTTCATTTGTTAACAGAAGTTCATCCTTGGAATCTTTGGAAAAAACAAGGATACGGTTGGGTGAAAACTTGGCGACTACATTTAAAACAACCTGTTAGTAAAGAATTAGATGATATTTTAGATAAGTTATTACAAGAGGAATATCAACAGCGTTATCAATATGCTCAAGCAGTTTTACAAGATTTTAAAAGTTCACAATTAACAACTAAAACGGCTTATCAGTCTTCACACAAATCTTCTCAAATACCATCTCAGCAACAAAAGTCACCGTTACAAACATCACCTATTCAAACTACCCCAAAGCAAAATTCAATTATTCCAAAGCGGCGTATTTCTCAGCCAAATAACTCACTTAGGATAATCATGTGGAGTTCAATAGGAGTTTTCGTGTTGGGAATAGTTTTTTTAGGAACTCAATCGGCTCATATTCAGCAATTCTCATTTTGAAAAAAATAAAGTATTAGCCCCAATTTTGGAATTCA
>JBAXRM010000220.1:0-7333 GCA_037131225.1 Nostocales cyanobacterium ELA583
TAATTCTTGTTGTAGTGCCTAATTTTATTATCACTACATATTTACCACTACCGATGAAGGTAACTATGACATTAGCAAAAATTCAGATTTAGGTGATTTTCTGAGAGGTGCAAAGTATCAACCGAAAGGAAAACGAAAGAAGGGTAGATAATTTACTCCAAAGTATTTCTCGTTTTCGCTTGTCCTTTATTAAATCATGCTACTATTATTAATAATCTTCAATACCACTCATACATGATAAGCAGTGATGACCTTTTTCTGATCAGGAGTATAAATAGATTCTACTCTTGGGTATTGTTCATGAACCCACCAAACTTTAACTCTATTACCTTGTGCTGGAGCAGTTCCTGATATAGAATAACCAGCATCAATCATTAATTTTTCAAATTGATTTGCATCTAAAATTGTACATTTAAAATTTGGTAGTCCCTGTATTTGATGCTTATTGAGGGTCATAACTACCATTATAAGTTGTGAATATCTTATAACCTGGTAATACTAAAGCCATACCTACATTACTATATATCGTACCTGGATATCTGTAAGGTTGATCATCAGGAATAGCACCACCAAACCGAATATGTATTCCTGGTAGCCATAAGTAAAACCCAGGAATTAATAAATCCATACTGTAAACTATTTCTCTCATAGCTTCATTAGTGGAGTTATTGCTTGTTAGTCTAAAATTGGTGTTTGTAATGTTTAACATGAGTTTTTGATTTCCAATTAGGAATTAAGACAAAAGAAATTAGTTTTAACTTCTATTTTATCGCCAAATGCTTTAATAATATGCCTGTGTTATTATCAATAAATGTCTTTGGGAGTTTCACCCATTAATCATATTGATTCCATCACTTTACCAGATAAGTTATATAAAGAACTACAAAAGTTAGCTAAAAATGATTCCATAGAACTCATTAACTGATCCTTACCTATATTAGCATAGAATAGATACTGCACTTCTTCTAATTTGTTGAACCATAGCATATACAGCGGTTTCCGCTCCTATGAGGTACATCTTAGCCCCCTCATCGCTTGCGGGGAGGGGGTTGGGGGTGGGGTTTTTGTACCTCATAACACCGGGAAGTGCTGTAACTCGTCTTTGGGAAAATGCTTAGTGAGGAAATAGCATCTTTGGGCAATATCCATCCCTTTTTACTAAATCATTAAGTCATTAATATCTAACATTCTTCCTGTTTCCTAAACAAATCCTAAAACAAAATAAAGAAATTCATCTTTCAACTACCAGAACTATAAAATAATCGTAGTAGTTAGCAATACAGAATATCTACATTTACTGTTATCAAGATAACGTTTTATAAGTTAATGAGTACAACTGAATATATCTGATCTAAATACCTGCAAAGCCTCATGGGTAAAGAGATTTTTTTGAGTGCAAAAAAGCTGCATCCCTAACCTAAAAATACCAGTACCTCTGGGATAAAAAACTAGTACCCCTACCCCAAGAAGAAATGTAAGGTTATATAAAATAGGGGTTTAAATCTATTGAGTACAATCGTAATAAATTCAATAAATCTAATCTGCGTTGTTAATTTTATCTCCTGGGGAGTTATCTGATATAAGCATAAAAACAGTACAAACCATTTTCACCTAACAGTACCAATGCAACAGTCTTTAAAAGGTATCAGTAAATCTGAAATTGTCAATACCAAACTCAGAAAAAATGAAAGTTATAAACTTTTATTATCACCATTAATCAGTGATTTTCAGATTATTTTTGAGCGTGATCCAGCAGCACGTAATTGGTTAGAGGTTATATTTTGTTACCCTGGATTTCATGCTCTTTGTTTACATCGTTTTGCCCATTGGTTACACCTCCGTAAAGTAGGTTTCATTCCCCGATTTATTTCCCATTTAGGACGATTTTTCACGGGAATTGAAATTCATCCAGGAGCAAAAATTGGCAAAGGTGTATTCATTGATCATGGTATGGGTGTGGTGATTGGTGAAACTGCAATTGTCGGAGATTATACTCTTATTTATCAGGGTGTAACATTGGGGGGAACTGGCAAAGAAAGCGGTAAACGTCATCCTACTTTGGGTAATAATGTGATAGTTGGTGCGGGTGCGAAAGTATTAGGAAATATTCAAATTAGCGATCGCGTGCGTATCGGTGCAGGTTCAATTGTCTTGCGTGATGTGCCTCCAGATGCCACTGTAGTTGGCATTCCTGGACGGATTATTTCTCCTAAGTCTAGTAGCCTCATTTCACCCTTAGAACATGGCAAATTACCCGATATAGAAGCAGATATGATTCGTTCTTTGCTCTTCCGCATTGAACAATTAGAACAACAAGTAAAAACACTCAAAAATCATCACGAAGATGATCAATAATGTCAAATTTATAAGTTTTGAATTACTGATGTCACAAAATTGTAACTTTTTAACCGTTGGCGAACAAATTTTGCAGATTCCTTTAGGTGATAGATGGTGTATTTATCATCGGTTGCAAGAGTTAATGATTTCCTGTTCCTGTCCAGAGGATGGGTCTTTGCGGGTACAAATTAATAACTTGCAAGAAGCGATTCTTTTTCGCAGTACATTGATGCAATTTTTTGCTTCTCGTCATCAATTGGTAACATGGTTAGAGCATTGTTTGTGTAATGGTATGGAGTAAAGATGGCTGAAAACAATGATGTTTTTTTGAATTAGTATAACTGATAACAATTAATGATTTGGATAATGTTTAATTAAAAGCATATCGAATCTTAATTCTTAGTGCAAGTTTGAATTTATCTCAAGTCATTGTTCACTCACAAACTATCTTGCATATTCAAGATAATTCACATACACTTAGGTTCACCCAGTTTGCGAAAACTAAACTAATTAGTAATTGCTAATGGGAATAACTTGTACTTTATGTTGATTTCAATTGTCAATGTCCAATTATGGTGATTAATAGTAGTGATAGGAAGTTACTGCAATTTCTGCAAAAAGAATTAGCACTTTCCCAGGCTGATATTGCTGTAGCAACGCGACATCCTGAGTTCAATCATGGACCTTTACCGATGCTGCTTTGGCAATATGGTTTAGTGGATTTACAGCAACTAGACAGAATTTTTGATTGGCTTGCAGAACATTCTTAGTGAAGGTAAATGAAAAATTATCAGTAAACATCAGAGGTTAAAATTATATTTACTATCTTAATTGCTGGCATGAGTATGTTATTTTTTACAGGATTTGTTAATATTTTTTATGGGTTATTAGCTACTAACAAAATCTATAAATAATACCACAAAAAATATTGGATAAATTATACTTATTTTTTGTTTCCTGTCATACAGATGCAACAGAAATATTTGATTAATAATTAAGGATCGTAAATCATAATTCATGATTTATTCGCTCAATTAAGTATTTATTGTACATCTACCACTATGAAGAATTGTAGCGAACAAGGATATTACAGAAAACTCCGCTAGAGGGATGCTGAAAATGTATCAAATCATGATTAATGATACGACATTACGTGATGGTGAACAGGCAGCAGGTGTTGCTTTTAACCTAGAAGAAAAAGTAGCGATCGCTCAATTTCTAGATACCATTGGTGTTCACGAATTAGAAGTAGGAATTCCGGCAATGGGGCAAGAAGAAATTCGGGCAATTGTTGCCATTCGTAACTTAAATTTACGAGCTAAATTATTAGGTTGGAATCGGGCTGTATTATCAGATATTAAAGCTTCTATAGCCTGTGGATTAGAGCGAGTACATATTGCTATTCCCGTCTCTGGAGTGCAAATTGCGGCTAAATTTCATGGACAATGGCGAGTAAGTTTACAGAAACTAAAAGACTGTATTAGCTTTGCCTTAGATCAAGGTCTTTGGGTATCAGTTGGTGGAGAAGATTCTTCTCGAGCCGACGAGAATTTTCTCCAAGATGTTGCTATGTTATCCCAAGAATGGGGAGCATCTCGATTTCGGTTTTGTGATACAGTTGGTGTACTTGATCCCTTCCGTACTCACCTTAAAGTTAAGCATTTAGTATCAACCCTATCAATTCCAATTGAGATTCACACTCATAATGATTTTGGACTAGCAACTGCTAACGCCTTAGCTGGAATTAAAGCTGGTGCTGTATCTGTAAATACTACCGTTAATGGACTAGGAGAAAGAGCCGGAAATGCAGCTTTAGAAGAAGTAATTATGGCTCTAAAATGTATTTACGGTGTTGATTTGGGTATTAAAACTCAACATTTGTTAAAACTATCTCAATTAGTCGCTAAAGCTTCTGGTGCTAATGTTCAACCTTGGAAAGCAATTGTGGGTGAAAATACCTTTGCTCATGAGTCTGGTATTCATGCTCATGGTGTACTCCAAAACCCCGTTACTTATGAACCTTATGCCCCTGAAGATGTGGGTTGGGAACGGCGTTTAGTCATAGGTAAACATTCTGGTCGGCATTCATTATCTAACTTATTAGAACAGTATGGAATCTTTCTTGATTCTGAAGAAATTCAAGCTGTTTTAGATGTAGTCCGTCAGCAATCAATCCTCAAAAAACGCAGTCTCACTACAGAAGAATTATTAAATTTAGTCAGCGAAAAAAGGTATTCCCATGCAACGTGATGAAATAGAACTAGACTCGCAACCCATTTTTGAAATTGGTCAGAAAGTTCGAGTTAAGAAACTAATCAAAAACGATGGAACTTTTCCCGGTCGAGAAATTGGGGAAGTTTTAGCAAAAATTGGTGATGTTGGTTATGTCTCCAGCATTGGTACATTTTTGCAAGCTTATTATATCTATGCTGTACATTTTTTGGAAACAGGGTACATCATCGGTTGTCGAAAAAGAGAACTAGAATCTGCTGAGGAAAAACATGAAAGTAATGCTCCGACTGAATGATGCTGGTACTTTAACTGTCTACGTTCCCAAAAAAGATTTAGAAGAAGAAGTCGTCAAAGAAACAGATGGTGCAGCAGGTAAAATTCTCACTTTAGCTAATGGTTGGGAATTAGAATTTAGTGATTTTCCAGATAAAAGCTGTTTGCCCTTTACTGTAGAAGGCAAACGTCTTCCTTAACATTTAAATCCATCCTAAGAAGGTAAGATGTGAAAATATCTTTTTCCTCTTCCTTCTTGATTGGAATCATCAACATAACTCCAGATAATACCGTTTCACTTTAATAATGAGACAAATACGTGGGTAGGGTAAAGCAAAAGCTCACTGGTATCAACTTAACGTAAAACCCATAGCCCGATTGGGAATGAATTCCCAGTCTAATAGCAAAAGTCATCTAAAGATGACTAAATACTTGGAAAATTTCAGCAGTCCGTTTTAACGGACTTGAGCTACGAGACAGGGAATTTATTCCCTGGCGGTTGTGGAAGCCAACAAACAAGGCATTTTTAACTTAAGTTGACACCTATAAGCATTGCTAAACCCCTACGATGTATATGTATCAAGAATTTAGTGAAATAGTGTAAATGAGGGTTATTATTTTCTCTTGAAAAAATTGGGTTATCACAAATGGGTGAAAAATATTTGACTTTATCGGAATTGAATATTGAGGGACAATTTTTAGGATTTGTGGGCAATAAAACCGGAAAATATAAACATTTACGGTTAGGAATTGCTAATGGGAAAATTAAAGTTAAAATTCCTAAAGATTTACGTTGTTCTCTAGGTTCATCTCTAGTCCCTGGTGAACAAATTAGCATAGATGCTATTAGTAAATTAAACCCTCGCACCAATAAACTCAAACTTCAACCTTATCAAATCCAAGCAATTGGTTTTTGTCTAATCAAACAACGACTTCCTCAACCTAAACCCAAGATTATGGTTTGTCAAAAATCAGGTTGTATGAAACGGGGTGGAAAGGGGTTGTTATCAGACTTAGAAAAAACTTTAGGCGATCGCGGGTTATCTGATAAAGTCACAATTGAACACACTGACTGTCAAAAACGCTGTAGCAGCGCTCCCAATTGTGTTTTGATGTTAGGGAAAAAGCAATACAAAAAAGTTCATCCAGAAGCGATCGCATCTTTGCTAGAGAATCATTTGAGTTAATATAATAACCGGGCGATTAGAAAGATGCCTCCGGCACACTACGTGAACGCGTCTACACAATCAAAGAATTTTAACCCGCGAAGGCGGGTTTTGTCTGTGTAGCCGCGAATTCCATTCGCTTCCATATTAAAATATTCCGTATGATCAAACAAACCGTTGGTATCACGTCTGTTGCTTATTACATTCCCACAGGAATTTTAACCAGTCAGGAAATGGCAAAACTAGCCAATCTACCTGAGTTTGTGTTCACCGACAAGATTGGCATCAAACAGAAACCAATTGCAGCCCAGGACGAACATCCCAGTGATATGGGAATTAAAGCAGCATTAGAAGCTATAAATAAAGCACAAATAACAGCGAGTGAAATTGATTTGATTGTTTATTGTGCAGCAGGAGACTATGATTATAGATTTTGGTCACCTGCTGCCAAAATCCAAGAGGCAATTGGTGCAGAAAACGCCTTTGCATTTGAAGTGAGAAATTTTTGTAATAGTGGCAATTTAGGAATACATATTTGTCGAAATATGTTACTAGCAGATAATGATTTATCTTATGCCCTAGTCGTCTGTAGTGATAAATTATCTATGCTACTAGATTATACAGATGTAGATAGTTTATCAACATTTATCATGGCTGATGGTGCAGCAGCAGCGATATTGAAAAAAGGAGAACCAAGCAATCAAATTCTCTCTTATCACGCCATGACCAATGGAAAATTTGTAGATTGCCTCAAGGTATCATCAGCAGGAACTAAGTTTCCGGTCGGGAGTACACAAATTAATAATGATGAACTAAATTATTTAAAAGTAAAAAATCCTCAAGAAATAGAAATAATCTTATCAGATCTGTATTTAGAAAACTATGGCAAGGTGATTTGTAAATCTTTAGAGAAAAGTGGTTATTCGATCAAAGATGTAGATTTTTTATTAACCAACCAAGTTAAAAAAAGCTTATCTAAAGACATTCTAGAACTTTTAAATTTAAGAGATGACCAGACATTTATTTCTTTGCCTGAATATGGTCATCTAGGTGCTGTAGATACTATATTTGGCTTGGCTAAAACTCTAGAGTCAAATAAAATCAAGCCTGGGAATATTGTGGTTTTAGCTAGTAGTGCTGCTGGTTTTTCATGGGCAGCGTTAACTGTAAAATATTAAAGCCAATATTTAGTTTTCTCCAGATGTCTAAGAGGGTGTTTGAAAAGTATTAAATAAAACCAATAATCTCCAAAAACCTAACCCCCCTGCCTCCCTTCCCTACGTTAGCGCAGCGTGCCGAAGGCTGGGAAGGGGGGTTTCAAAGCC